>JAEHDI010000464.1 GCA_016880505.1 Bryobacterales bacterium
TCGACCAGGCCGAGTACACCGGCGAGAGACCGAACTTCTTCAAGAACAACCTGGTCTACTCGACTGTGCGAAGCCTCGTGAGAAGCACCTCTTCGCTGAAACTGGACCACAACCTTTACTGGTATAGCGGAACGGGAGAACCGGAGTGGCTGTTCGGCGGCACTCTCCACCGAGGTTTCGCGAGGTTCGGTCAAGCAACGGGGCAGGAGGCGCACGGAGCCTTTGCGGAGCCGAAGCTCGTCCTTCCCGAACTCACCCTGGCCGCGGACTCGCCCGCGGTGAACGCCGGGGACGATGTCGGGAACATGGGCAAGCACGATCTCTCGGGATTCCCGATTCCCCAGGGCGGCGCGTTCGACATCGGAGCCCTCGAATACGCCGGTCCGATGGCGACGGGTTCTTCCGGACCTGCACCGGCCTTTGCGCTGAAGGACACCGCCGGACTTGCACACACGCTGGATCAATTCCGTGGAAAGTGGCTGTTGCTTTCTTTCCTCGAACAGGCCGATGGCGACTCGTCAGCGTCTCGAACTCAGGCTGTGTTTCTCAAGAGCGTGCTTTACCAGCATGGAAACCAGGGACTGAAGGTCGCAGTTGTTGCTCGTGCCGGCGTTGCCGGCACCAACGTCGTCAACCTGGCCCACGACTGGCATCTGCGGGACATTCCCTTGCTGCTCGACGAATCGGGTTCCGTCGAACGCGGCTACGGAGTGACCACGAAGCCCTCGACGTTCCTCATTTCACCCACGGGCCGAATCGTCAGACGGTGGAACGGTTTCGCTTCGGCCGCACAGCTCGGCTTGACGCTGCGGTGGCTGGTCGGCCCGCCGCCAGGCACACCGCCAGTCAGCCTGGCGAGATAGCGTCCGTTATCCCGCGTTGTTTGCTCGGACCTGTGCCGCGACGACTCGCAGTTCAGGCAACACGTCCCCGATGGGAATGGCATCGGAGCCGGGCCTGCCGAAACCGAAATACAGCTTCCGGTACAGCGAGTAGAGTCTCTCGCAAACCGCTGCCTCCGCGGGAACGGGCTCCACGGTCCGATACTTCGGGCACAACGCGTCCTGCGCTTCCTCGACAGTCCGGAAGACTCCCGCTGCCAGAAACGCGAAGATAGCCGATCCGAGGCTCGTCACCTCGTCCTGTGGAACGAGCACCGGCTTGTGCAGCACGTTGGCATAGATCCGGTTTAAGGTCTCGCTCTTTTGCGGGATTCCGCCGCCGTTGATAACGCGGTTGATCGGCACGCCGTGGTCGGCCATCCGCTCGAGGATGACCCGCGTGTGGAAGGCGGTCCCTTCAATCGCGGCGAACAACTCATCCTGAGCCGTGTGCGTGAGGTTCCAACCCAACGTGACGCCGCCCAGTTCGGCGTTCACCAGCACAGTGCGGTCACCATTGTCCCAAGTCAGCCGCAGGAGGCCGGTTTGTCCTGCTTTGTGCTGGTCGAGCCCGCGAGAGAGTTCGGCCACATTCTTTCCCGCCCGGCGTGCAATCGCGTCGAAGATATCACCCGTCGCCGACAGCCCCGCCTCGATGCCCCAGCACTGCGGGTGAATCGATCCCTTCACCACCCCGCAGACTCCCGGAATCAGGTCCACCTGCTTCGCGATGGCCATGATGCAGGTCGACGTGCCGACAACATTCACCACGTCTCCCTCGCGGATGCCTGCGCCGATCGCGTCCCAATGCGCGTCGAAAGCCCCAACCGGAATCGGAATCCCGGGCTTCAGCCCGAGTCTGGCGGCCCACTCCGGCGTCAGCCGTCCGGCGATCTGATCGGAGGTCGCGTAGCGGCCGTCGATCCTCCCTCGGACGCCGGCCAGGAGCGGGTCGACCTTCACAAGAAAGTCCTCCGGCGGCAGACCTCCGAGTTCCGCGTTCCACATCCACTTGTGCCCCATGGCACAGATGCTGCGTGGCACTTGCCGAGGGTCGTTGATGCCGCACAGCACCGCCGCAACCATGTCGCAGTGCTCCAGTGCGGTCACGATTCGGCCTCGCTTCTCCGGGTTGTTCCGCAGCCAGTGAAGCAGCTTCGAGAAGCCCCACTCCGAGGAATACACGCCGCCGCACCAGTCGATAGCCGCCAGGCTTTCCCGGCGCGCGGCGCCCGTGATGAGCGCCGCCTCTCCTTTTGCACGGTGATCGCACCACAGGTAATAGTCGTCGAGCGGAGCGAGGCCGTCCCCGACGGGCACAACGCTCGAGCCGGTCGTGTCTAGTGCGATCGCCTCGACGTCACTGCCGCTGACCCCGGCGACTTCGATGGCCTTCTTCATGGCAGCGGCCAGCCCATCCATGTGGTCCTGGTGCCGCTGGGTGGCGTGATCAGGATCCTCTTTCTTTCGGAAGAGTGGATAGTCGGCCGTGGCAGATCCGATCCGTCCATTTTCGCTGTCAACAATGGAAACGCGGACGCTCAGTGTGCCGAAATCTACTCCCGCAACGATGGCCATGTTTGATCTCCCGCAGACGACTCCCTCATCCGTTTAGGGTTTGCCCAACTTCGCGCAAGCGAGCGGTCGTTACGCCTTGTGCCAGTAAACCTCCCAGCCCAGGTAACGCTTCGCTGCCTCTTGGACGACCGATGCCACTGAGGAGAAGTTGGCAGCGACATGGTGCTCAAACCCGTTCTCGCAGATATAGCGCAGCAAGTCCTGCATCCGGGGGATTTCTACCACCCCGGCTCCGCCGAATGTCTCGAGCGGGTCGTCCGTGAACCGCCCTTCGCCGGTGTAGCAGGTGATCCTGCCGCGCCGGTCGTCGGTCGAAACACGGAAGTACGTCATTGGTCCGGACTTGACCCGGCCCACGCAGGTGCCAAACGTGTTGAGCTTGCCCACGGATCCGGCGATGATCTCCTGGTAATCCATGCGAACGTCCGCGAAGAAGTGCTTAGGCAAGTTGCTGCAATGGAAGCAGACCGCCTTGTTCGGGTCGTCCCCGTAGTTGTTGTTCCA
>JAEHDI010000465.1 GCA_016880505.1 Bryobacterales bacterium
AACCCAAAAAACGTCTGCCGGCGAAGATCCACCGCGGCAAGGAATCAGGGTTCCAGATAAATCCTTACCCGGTTGCTTTCCTCGCCTCCCGCCTCGACGTACAATTCGGCGGGCCCGGAGTTGACGATGGCGGGCAGGCGGATTTCAACCAGGTAGAAGCCGACGTAGCCGGGAGCGAGGGAGGCGCGGGTCACCTCCACCGGCGAACGGTCGATGTAGACGCGAACGGGAGCGACGACCCTTGGGACATCTTCGAGCGGAGCAGCCATCCCGGTCGGCCAGGATGGGCGGACCCGCCCAAGACCCGTCGCCAGGATCTGCACGCGGCCATTCGACCGCACAGGATTCATCGCGTCCAGCAACGTACCGCCGTCACCGTCGATCAGCATTGGCGTGCCGTCCCGATCCACGAAGATGGCCGGCGCGACTTTCCGGAGCGGAAAATTCAGCGAATACCGGCCGCTGGACCCTTCAAGTGAAAGCTGAGCAGACTCCCCATCCAACTCGAAAGGGATCTGGATCTGGGACTCAAGGGCGGAAGCGTGCAGCACGGGTGCATCGACGTATCCGGCCTGCGCACGCAAGAGCCTGGCCCCGAGCACGCTGAGAAGCGTACCCGGCGCGGCTGGCCGGTTGCTGTAATCGGCGGCGTTTACGACTCGGATGTCGCGGTAGCGGTGCGGAGCCGGCGCGCTGAAGACCCCGTACCCGCGCAGCGCGACGAACAATTGGTTGCCCGGCGTATCTAGAGCGACGTCCATCGCGGGAACGGCTGGCAGGTTCTCAGAGACCGGAATCCATGGGCTTGCGGGGCCGGCGGCGGTAAGGTCAACGAACGTGAGGTACACACCCCGGTCCGTCGCGGCATAGACGGCTCCAGCCTGGCGGTCGGCGGTGACTGCATTCGCGGCGCCCTCTGGAAGTCCCCCGCCGATGTCGTCCCAGAAAACACCGCCGTTCACCGTCCTCAAGATTCGAGGCGAGGACGTCTCGGCGGAGGCGGGGCCGAGCGCCGCCAGCGCGAGCCGTGATTCCTCGGGATCCACGTAGATTCCGCGAACCGCCCCGCCACCCGGCGGGCGGGTCAGCGTCCAGGTCCGCCCCTGATCGAGGGAAACCCAAATTCTGCCATCGCGCGCTCCGAGGTAGGAGTAAAGCCGGCCGGGTGCGATCGCCGTGACATGCGCCGATACCCGGTTCCCCGCTGCCCGCAGGAGCTCTTCCTCCTGCCGGATGGAGGGTTCGTCCACGACCCGCCAGGCCTCCTTCTCGCCGGGAGCCCATTCCGCGGCGCCGGCGCCATCGAGACCAACCCGAGTGCCCCGGCTTCCGGCAGGGAGGGTGAGCAATCGCGCCACCGGAAGATTCGGCAATGTATCGTTCATGCCGCTCCATGACATTCCTCCGTCGGCCGATCGCCAGATCCCCTGGCTGTTGGCTGCAACAATCTCACGCGGATCTCTGGGGGAAACGGCCAGGTCCGTCAGGCCCTCACCGATGACCGACTCACGCCGGAAACGCGTCAGGTTGAACCAATGCCGCCCGCCGTCGTCGGACCGGTAGACGTCCCGGCCGATCCCGTACAGTTGTGAGGGGGATGAGCGGGCGCGAAAAATCCGGCCGGTGGATTCCGGCATGGAGACGGCGAAATTAGCTGCCGAGTCCTCTTCGGGAGGGGTTTCGACGTCCACCCGCGGCTTCCAGTTCTCTTGATCACTGGACTGAAAAACCCGGCCGTCAGGCATCCGAACGAAAACGCTGCTGCCGTCCTCAGAGAACCAGACGCGGTCGACCGGCCCCCCGGCTCCGGAGGCCAAACCCAGGTCAGCGACGGAGGAGCCGATCCTTCGCCAATCCGGACTCAGGCCACCGGGCCGCCTCGAGTCCTGCTGGCCGAGGCAAGTGGCGGCTAACGCCAGGACAAAAAAGGCGATAGCCGGCGTGCGCCTCGGTATCACAAGTGGGGCGTTACGACACATCGATCGAGTCTATTTTATCCTTTTCCGAGCTTCCGGTGCTCACAAATCGTTTCATTTTCTTCAGTTGCGCAAGAAAAACTCATCCGGTGATCTACTTGCATAGCAATTTTGGTGATAGACTGTGGTCTTCCGGTCGCGGCCGAAGCCGGCCGTCGCCGAAGCACAGAGTAGTATTATGTGGCGCGGGACCAAAGCCTGCTTCGTTGTCGCGCTTGTCTGCGTGGCCTTGGCGGGTGTGTGTCTGGCGCAATTCCCACTCACGCACACCACCAGCCCCGGGGCTGCCAAAGTTGTCTCAGTCACTGGACAGGTTTCGGCGCTTCGGGATTCCCAACCGTGGGCGCTGGGCGTCGGTGACAC
>JAEHDI010000466.1 GCA_016880505.1 Bryobacterales bacterium
GAGGCAGGGCGCGCGTGTTATCCGAATTGGGTGTAACTCCGGCTTCAGCCGGGCCGTCAATCGTGGCATTGGCGAAGCAAGGACGGAATGGCTCGCAATCGTGAACAACGACGTGGTGTTGGAGCCAGACTGGCTCTCCCGGTTGATCAACGGATCGACGGGGAACGAGGTCTGGTTCGCCACTGGGAAACTGTTGCGCGAGGGCCGGCGTGATTCGATCGACGGCACCTATGACGCGATCTGCCGCGGCGCTTGCGCCTGGCGGGCGGGCCACGCGCGGCCCGACGGGCCCGAGTTTGACGAGAGCCGTCAGATACGGCTGGCGCCATTCACGGCGGCGTTGTTCCGGTCTGAATTGTTCGCGCGGGTAGGATTACTGGATGAGAGTTTCGAGTCGCACCTGGAGGACGTCGATTTCGGGTTGCGCTGCGCAAGCGGCGGATACGGCGGCGTGTATGTGCCTAGAGCGGTCGCCGTCCACACGGGTAGCGCGACCGAGGGTGCATGGAACCGTGAGACGGTGCGCAGGATCGCCAGAAACCAGTTGCTTCTGGTGGCCAAGCACTACCCGAGTAACTGGCTGGTTCGCTACGGTTGGCCGGTACTCGTTGCACAGACGCTGTGGGGATTCGTGGCGGCGGCGCATGGAGGGGGAACGGCCTACCTCCGCGGCAAACTCGAGGGGGCCCGGCGCTTTCGCGGGTTGCGGCGCGACGGAATACGCGGCGGGATGGTGGATCCGGAAAAGCTTGCTCGAGTTCTCGAGGAAAGCGAGCAGGAAATTCTCCGGCTCCAGCGGCGCACCGGATTTGACCTGTACTGGCGGTTGTATTTTGCACTGACATGAGGGAAGCGGGCGCGGTTATCGTGACATACAACTCGGGTGCGGAAATCGGACCTTGTCTGGATGCCGCCATCCCGCGCGCCGGCGAAGTGGTCGTGGTAGACAACGGCTCGACGGACAACACACTGGAAGAAGTCCGGAGGCGGCCGTCGGTGAAGCTCATCGTCAATTCGCAGAACCGGGGATTCGCGGGTGCGGTCAATCAAGGGTTCGCTGCGACAGAATCGCCCTACGTCCTGCTGCTGAACCCCGACGCGGTTCTCCTGACCGACGTGGAGCCCATGGCCGCCGCGTGCGCGAGGCCCGGGATAGGCGCCGCCGGCGGAAAACTCCTGGAGGCGGGCGGCAGAGCACAACACGGATTCATGGTGCGACGGTTCCCGACCGCCCTAACGCTGATTCTCGAGGTGCTCGGAGTGAACCGGCTTTGGAAGAGGAATCCTGTGAACCGGCGATACCGCTGCCTGGACATGAACCCCGACGCGGCCGCAGAAGCGGAACAGCCGGCGGGCGCCTTCCTGATGATCCGGCGCGACGCCTGGCAGGCTGCCGGCGGGTTTGACGAACAGTTTCACCCGTTGTGGTTCGAAGACGTCGATTTTCTCAAGAGACTTCGTGACAAGGGCTTGCAGGCGGCTTACGAACCGGCGGCGGCGGCGCGTCACGAAGGGGGACACTCAATCCAGCGCCTGTCCCAGGAGTCGCGAATTCTTTATTGGTATGCTAGCCTTCTAAGGTATAGTTCGAAGCACTTTACCCCGTCCCGGTTCGCGGCGGTATGCGTGGCAACGGCGCTGGGTTCCGTACTGCGGATGATCGGTGAGTCCGCGCTGTCCCGGAACCTCAGGCCATTGCGGGTGTATAGTAAAGTGGTTCGGCTTGCCTGCGTTCGGCTGATGCTGTGCCGATTCGCCGGAGCGGACAGTTCGCCGGTCCTGGCGCGGCATTGAAGCGGAGAGATCCCGATACCCGGTTTCGACACAATAACTCACGCGCATGGCACATAACGATCTCGTTTCCGTCACAATCGTGACTTACAACAGCGGCCGGTTCATCAGGCGTTGTCTGGAGTCGGTACTCGCGCAGAAATACCCGAACAAAGAAATTATCGTCATCGACAACGCATCGACAGACGGGACGATCGATATCCTCGAGCAATTCGAGGATCGCTGCCAGATTGTGTACAACGAGGAAAACCTCGGCTTCGCGGCGGCGCAGAATCAGGCCATCGACCTCTCGACCGGCGAGTGGGTGATGACGCTGAACCCGGACGTGCTGCTGCTGGCGGGCTTCATCCAGGCGCTAGTGGATGCGGGACACATTCACTCGCGGGTCGGATCGGTTTGCGGCAAGCTGCTCACGATGCGCGCGACGTTCGACATTCCGGACCGGCCGCTGGTGGATTCCACGGGGATTTACTTCAACCCGATGCTCCGCCATCTCGACCGCGGCAGTCAGGAGGTCGACAACGGGCACTTCCTGCAATACGAGTACGTATTCGGCGCGAGCGCGGCAGCCGCGCTATACCGGCGCAAGATGATCGAGGATGTAGCGATCGGCGGCGAATTCTTCGACCCCGATTTCTTCGTTTACCGTGAGGACGCCGACGTGGCGTGGCGGGCGCAGTTGCTCGGCTGGCGCTGCATCTATACGCCGCACGCGCGCGGCTACCATGTGCGGAAGGTGCTGCCCGGCAACCGCCGGGCTCTGCCGCCGGTCATCAACATGCACTCGGTCAAGAACCGGTTCCTGATGCGAATCAAGAACATGACCGGGGACCTGTACTGGCGGAATTTCTTCTCCATCTTGACAAGGGACATCGTAGTGGTGGGCTGCTGCCTGCTGCGGGAGCACTCCTCGCTCCAAGCGTTCTGGTACCTCGCGAAAAACTGGCGGCGGGTGTGGGAGAAACGCGGGGAGATCATGAGGCGCAAGCGGGTGAACGACGAGTACATCTCGAGCTGGTTCCGCTACCTGCCCGTGAGCAGGCCCGCACCGAAAGCGCCCGCACACGTCGTTACCAAGTCCCGCGCCGTGCGCGGCTGATGAATCTGGCGATTCTCGGCACCCGGGGCATTCCCGCCCGTTACGGGGGATTCGAGACCTTTGCCGAGGAGCTCTCCACCCGCCTTGCGGCTCGCGGCCACAGGGTAACCGTCTACTGCAGGCAACGCCACCCTGAATCCGAGTACCGCGGCGTCGCCCTACGCTACGCCCCTACGCTGCGCTCCAAGTACTTCGACACGATCGCCCATACGATTCTGTCCTCCCTCGATCTGCTGGTGCACAGGCAGGATGCGGCGCTATACTGCAATGCCGCGAACGCCCTGTTCACGTTTGCACCACGCCTGGCCGGGATACCGGTGGCGCTGAACGTCGATGGATTGGAGCGAAAACGGCGTAAATGGAACCGGATGGCGCGCGGGTGGTATCTGTTGTCGGAATGGCTGGCGACCTTCTGTCCCAATCGCGTGGTGAGCGACGCGAGGAGCATCGCCGCGTACTACC
>JAEHDI010000467.1 GCA_016880505.1 Bryobacterales bacterium
ATGAGGCTAACTCTGGAGGACGCCAAATGCAAATCCCGTGGCGTCCGAGAGGCAATCGTTACGACTCCGGCAGCACTCGAAACGGACTCCGTTCAGCCGCTTCGGCACGCCCGGCGTCCAAATCCAGATACCGAGTGTCGAGCAGGCGCGCCGGCTCGAGGTTGCCCATCGCGGCCAGCATCGTCTCTTTCAGGTTTGGGTAGTCCTTTTCCAGGCTGGTGAATATGTCTCGCAGAGCTCGCCGCACGGTTCCTGTCTTCTGTGAACAGCCGCACGGCACCACTGGGGCGCCGAGCGACTCGGTGAACTGTTGCGTCAGGCTTTCGGGGACAAAGAGCAGCGGGCGTATGAGCCGGAACTCCCGGTCGCGGGAGTGCGTCACGGGCGGCAGGGCGCTCACTCGGCCGGTAAATAGTGAGTTTCGGAGAAACGCCTCGCAGAAATCGTCGGCGGTGTGACCGAAAGCAATGACATTAGCTCCCAGCCCGCGGGCGATCTCATACACCGCTCTCCGGCGATACCGGCTGCACAAGTCGCAGCCGTGTCCGGGTTGCTCTTCGACAAGGCGAAGCGACGCTTTGTCCTGAAAATACGTCCACGCGATTCCCCTCCCCCGAAGGTAATCGCCCAGCGGCTCAATCGGTCTCAGGAACTTCCCCTGTTCCACAGTGAATGCGCAGACGGAGAAGTCAACCGGGGCGCGATCCCGCAGTCGAAGGAGGATCTCAAGAAGGGTCAGGGAGTCCTTGCCGCCCGACAACGCGACGGCTACGCGATCGCCGTCGCGGATCATCCGGTAACGGCCGATCGCCTCACCCACCTTCCGAAGCAGAGTTCTTTCGAGGTCCAAATCCCATTATGGTCGATTTGACTCCGGAACTCGCCGGTGGTGGCTTGTCGCACGTACGAGCCGGGGTTTGGCTGATCAGAATACTGCTTCGAGCGGAAGCATGACCTCCACGGCTGCCTCACGGCCCTCGCGGCGGAGGAAACCCTTCAAGCGTGCCGTCCAGCTTCGCAGCATTTGCTGGTTCTGTTCGGAGGTGATGCGGTACTCATTCAAGATCCGGTCACGGATGGCAGTTCGTTGCGTCTCGTCTTTCTCGTCGATCATTCGCAGAACCAGTGGGACAAAAAACGCCCGAGCTTCCTCTTCGGATTCGAGAAAGGCGCCCATCCCCTCCGCCGCCTCAACCAGCTCCGGGCTGAAGTTCCTGCTGAGGCTCGACACAAAGTGCCTCTTGACAACTTCCCTTTCCTCCGCGTCCAGAAACTTAAGGTCGGTTCCCCGGAAGAACTGCGTTTCGTAGACGCGCACGGTGTATTCACTCTCATGCTCCAGGACGCCGATGTACCTCTTGACCACCTTCCGCGTAAGGCCGTCGGACGCCAGCGCCAGCGCCATCCGAAAACAACGTGCCAAGTGTTGGAGGGCGGCCTCTTTTTCCTGCGGCTGGAACCGTGCGCCGTCCAGGTACGCGTTGGGGATTGCCTCGATCAGGAGCCGTTCCAGTTCCTGCTCGTTCATCTTCCGGAGCAGGTGGTCCAGGATGGCGATCGAGGAGGGGTCCAGTTGGAGCTTGGCGACCACCTGTTCCGCCGTCACGCCGTACGACTGTCGCCGGTTCGCCGACAATTCGTTGACGATGATCTCAAGTAGCGCCTGTGCGATTCTGGCGCCCGTTTCGTCGGGCCCCTCGCAGAGTCGTGTCCCGGCGCTCGGATGGATGAATTGAAGGTATGGTCGAATGAACACTGCGAGGTCCAGCGTCCGTGTGGACAACACCTGCTGTTCCTTGCAGAGGTCCAGTAGTTCGGAAAGGCTCAACTTCAGCAGCTCGTTCTCTCCCACCTTGCCGGTCGACGTGAGGTGGTAGAGGATCGTCGCATGGATGAGACTCCCCGCAAGGACGTGAACTGACTTCCAGGCCCCGGCCTTCATGCACGCCAGCAATTCCTCGGCGTCCCTTTCAAGGGATGCCCGGAACTCGCCCGACGCGACGAAATCGAATGTAGCCATTTCCCGCTCGTTCTCCTCCCCAGAAGAACGGATCACAACATCACAACCGGCGTCCGCTCACGTCTTTTTCTTTCATCCGACTCCGGCTCAGAGGTTCTCCGGAAGCGGCGTCGAAATTTCCGTCGCTTGCGCAAGCGTTTCGAGCTTCTGCAGTGTAGCCCGCAGTTCTTCCCGATGGCGAAGCTGGGCCTCCGCCGAGAGGTGCAGTGACCGGATGGCTGCCGCCTGGGCGTCGAGACGCCGCAATTCCGCCTCCTGCGACTCCCGAAGCTCTTTTCTCAAGCTCTCAGCCCTTCCTGTCTCATCCGCGAAGCGGCGCTCCAGGGCCTCGCAACGATCCTTCAACGCCGCAAACTCCGCCCTAGCCGAGTTGGCGTTCAGATCCAGGGCTTCACGATACTGCTGGACGAGTTGCTCCACCCTCGATACACTGTCTTCGATGCCAACAACTCGATGCAACTGGGTCTCGATCTCGTCCCGGACGTCCATTTGGCCAGCCGTGAGCGCTTGGACGTCTTCTCGTAGGGCAGGCATGCCGTCTTCAAACCTCCGAAGCCGGGCCTCTATTTCACTGACTGCTTCCACCTCCCGATGCTGCTCCTCAGTCAGATCCTCCGTGCGCAACCGGACCGTGTCTAGGTCATTTCGCACGTCCCCCAGGCCTGCGGTCACGTTCGCGACCGTACCCGCGATCCTTTCGAGTTCAGATGCGAGCGTCTGTCGGATCTCGTTCAAGGCTGTTTCGAAGAAATCGGCCAGTTTCTCGGCAACGCTGCGTGCGACGGCTGGGGCGGGCGGTGGCGTGGGCGCCACTTCCGGTTGTGGCCCCTCAGGCGGTACCTCGGCCGATTCAAGCCCGACAACCACTTCCGGCTGCGCCGCTCGCTCCACCTCGGCGGGCAGCGTGAACGTCTGCCAGCAGGACCGGCACTCGATTCTCGGGTTCATCCCCCGCGCACCTGTGGCTCTCGGCTCTCGGTCGATCAGAAGTTTGCCATCGGCATCGAATCCTCGAACCTCTCGTGACACCACGTCGTCTTCAAGGTAGTTAAATCCAAAACTCTCCAGAGGAGATTTTGCGGATTCGGCACTGCCGTCGTGCCCGCAGTGCGGGCAAACCAATTTCTGGTCAGACACACTCACCTCCCGTGTCGGCCCGCCGGCACGACGATTCTGCGCCCTTCCTCGTTCGGAGCGCAGCCTCTCTTGCCCGGTCGGGCACTGAGCACGTCCTCAAGTCGACCGTCGACACAGTCGCGGCCAGCAGCAGTGTAGCAGCCTAAGTGACTTTAAGTAAATAGGTTCCGGGGCTATTTGAGTTGCAGATTGTACTAGCCCGAACGATTGAGTTGTCTAGTACAGTTCCATTCCAGTGAGGGTTCTAGTACAGTTCCATTCTAGTGAAGGTCAAGCAGGGCGGGGCGCCGTCTACGACGCCGCCGCCGGAGTGAGAGGGACAAACAGTGACTCAATCGACGTTGCCACCGAGGTTCGGTCGCTCTCCCGCCCCGGCCCGATCCGCGGCAGCGACGCGAGCGCGTCCGTTGTGGATTGCAGCCACCGTTCAGCGGGGCCGGCCGGCATCGGTTGCCCGAGCAGGAAACCCTGAAATCGGTCACATCCGACGCGCCGCAGTGCTCCCAGTTGACGTTCCGTCTCCACGCCTTCCGCCACCACCGAAAGACTGAGGCTATGGGCCAGCGCCACAATCGCTTTCACCAGCGGCATCGTGCTCGGCTCACCGTCCATTTCCCGCAGGAAGGACTGGTCGATCTTGAGAGTATCGATCGGCAGCCGGCGCAGGTAGCTCAACGATGAGTAGCGTGTGCCGAAATCATCAATCGACAGACTCACGCCTAGAGTGCGTAATCCTTGCATCTGACGCGATGACTCTCGAACGTCGCGCATCACAACGCTCTCCGTCAGTTCGAGTTCCAACATCGACGGATCGAGTCCCGTTCGCTCCAGCGTCTCGGCCACCGTATCCACGAAGCCCGCTCGGTTGAACTGCACCGCCGAGACGTTAACTGCCATCTTTACACCTTCATAACCGGCCTTCTGCCAGGCCACGCTCTGCCGGCAGGCGTGCTCCAAAACCCACCCGCCGATCGGGAAGATCAGCCCGGTCTCTTCTGCGACCGGTATGAACTGGGTCGGAGAAATCATGCCCAAGCGCGGATGATGCCATCCCAGCAGCGCTTCCAGCCCCACTACCCTCCCTAAATGATCGATCTGCGGTTGGTACTGAATCAGCAGCTCTCCGTTCTCCACCGCCTTGCGCAGCGCCGTCTCGATCTCCAGCGACTCCTGAGCAGTTTCGCCGATCTCCGGAACGAAACACTGATACCGGTTCCGGCCTTGGTTCTTCGCTCGGTACATCGCGCTATCGGCGTTCCGTTGGAGAGTGGCGGAGTCGCGGCCGTCCCTCGGAAACAGGCTGATTCCCACGCTCGCCGTGACAAAAAGTTCGTACTCTTCAACTGAAAACGGACTCTTGAGTTCATCCAGGAGTTTCTGCGCCACAACCAGCGCATAGCGCGTCTCGCGCAGGTCGCCGAGCAGCACAGTGAACTCGTCTCCCCCCATCCTCGCGAGGGTGTCCGTCTCGCGAATGCACAGCGAAAGGCGGTGCGCTACCTGCTGGAGCAGCGCGTCTCCGGCTGCGTGGCCCAAGGTGTCGTTGATCTGTTTGAACCGGTCGAGGTCGACGAAGAGCACCGCGGTGAGCGTGCCGTGCCGCCGTGCACGGGCCAGCGCCTGCTGAAGGCGGTCTTCGAAAAGGAAACGGTTCGGCAGGCCCGTTAGGGCGTCGTGCCGTGCCTGGTGCGCGAGGCGTTCGGTCAACTGTCGCTGCTCGATCGCGATCGCGGCTAACCGGCCCGCCTTCTTCACCAGGTCAAGCTCGTCCTCGTTCAAAGCTCGGGGCGTCTTGCACTGAACCTTGAAGCAACCCAGCGATGAGCCGTTCCCTGCCAGGATCTCAATCGTCCCATGAGTCGGTGCCGGCTTGCCGGCTGTTCTTACTCCCCCGGCGCCAGCTGACGCCGCAGCTTCGGGCTCTCCCGCGAAGCTCTGTCCATCGTCCGTGAGCATCACAGAGCAGCGCAGATCCGGATGTTGACGCTCGACCATCTCCACCAAGTGGCCGAGCAGCTTCTCCAGCGGCTCGTTGTTCGCCATCATTTCCAGCGCGCGATTGCGATCCCGCTCCAGTTCCTCAGCGCGCTTCCGGCTGGTGATATCTCGCTGGACTGCCATCCAGCGCCGGAATTCTCCGTCGTCGTCGATAATCGGAACGAAATTGGCGTCCACCCAGAACTCAGAGCCATCCTGGCGGTAGTTCACCATTTCTATTCGAACCGGGGCCAAGTTAGCCAACGCGCGGCGCACCTCGTCGAGCCGCTCCCTTTCCGTGCGCGGACCAAGCAGGATACGCATGGTTCGCCCAATTGCGTCCTCAGCGACATAACCCGTCATTCGCGTGAACGCTTCATTGACGTAAACAATTCTGGCGCCGAGACTGTCTCCGGGCTGCACCTCCGCGATCAGCACTGCGTCGTTGGCATTGACGACCACCGAATTGAGCAGGTGCAGATGGGCTTCGGATCGCCTCCGTTGGCTGACGTCCCGGGCGATCCCCAACACTCCAGCCGGCTGTCCCTGGCGAAACAGGAGCCGGGAGCTGACCTCGAAGGCCACGGCGCGGCCGTCTTTCGTCCGAAAGTTCACTTCGTAAGTGACTCGAGGCGCGCCGCCCAGCATCTTCGTCAGCATCCTCTGTGCGGTGTCTGCCGACTGCGGAACCAGAAGGTCTTGAATCTTGAGCTTCAGCGCTTCGGCCCGGCTGAAACCTGTGATGCGCTGGATGGCCTTGTTCACGGAGGTGAAGTTGCCCTGGAGGTCGTGCGTGTAGACGACATCGTTGGCGTTCTCGAACAGTTCGCGGTATGTTTGTTCATCGGTCAGCGGAGGACCCTCTGGCCGCGACTGCGTGGCAACCGCCCACTTCCCGGATTGATCGATTGCCGAGTCCATGCTTCTCCCTACTGAGTTCGGGCCACGGGGTTCATTTCGAGCAGTTCCACGGATTTGTCGCACTTCCGCTTTCCGTTACTCCGCACGCGTACGCGCTCTATTTCGAAAGCGAAGGATGACCAATCTGCAAGTGCATTCCCGACCCGGACCACGCGGCCTGCGCACTCCAGGCAACGCGGTGCGTACTTTTTGCTTTGCGGGAGGTCGAGTACGATTAGGGCCGCGTCTCCCACCTTCAGCCATCGTCGCCTCGTCCGGCTATCCGGCAGAAAGATCCGAATGCCTGTGCGGCTGATGTCCTCGATTACGCCGTCCACTTTTTCGAGTCCGGCATCCGCCGGGTACACCCGGCACGGCCGTTCGACCTTAAAGCGCAGTTCATGTCTCCGGTCGCCATCCGGAGGGGCCACAACTAACATACAGCTCGACTGCTGCATATATAAGAATATAAAGGTACTTAACGCCCTTACTTCCCTATCTTTCGGACAGTCTACGTGGTACGGGATGCCAGTACACCATTAACCGAGGTTAGAGGTGTGATCCGCGACCGCGGCTGCTGGTGTTCTCACGGAGAATCAGTAGGTTACGAATACTGTCACCAATCAAAGTTAATGGCGCAGTATTCCGATGGATAGTACAGTCCCACTCCGGAACCCCCATTTGCGCAATGGGAATGTTACTTTCGTCCCGTGGTACTTTTCTGCGCTTCGGGGTACCCTAGCGCAATGACACGCATTCCGACCTCCCCCTCCGCGGGCGCGTCTGGGACGTACTCCCGCGAACTGGTTCGCCTATACCGCCGGCGAAGGACCATCGATGCCTTGATCCGCTCTCTGCAAGCCTATGAGCGAGGTCGCCGCGGCAGTTCGGTGGGCCACCGTCGCCGTCGCGATCCGAAAGTGCACCGGAGCGCCGCGTAAGCACTGCGCTCTGAAAGCGTCTTCCGGCCAGCCGGCTCGCGATCCGCGGGCGATCGTGGGATAACGAAGAAAGCCATGTCTCCGGCGCGCCACGTTGCCTTTCGCATACTCCTGCGCATCCCGGCCGGTGCACACGCATCGGACCTCCTTCGCAGATCCGATGGACTCGACGCGCGGGACGCCGGGCTGGCATCCGAAATCGTCTTTGGATGCCTTCGCATGCAGGCGCAACTGGATGCGCTCATCGCACGCGCTTCCGGCCGGCCCACGGAACGGCTTGATCCGGAAGTGCGAATCGCGCTCCAGATCGGAATCTACCAACTGCGATACCTTGACCGAATCCCCCGCCACGCCGCCGTCGCCGAAAGTGTCGGGCTCGTGCGGAGGGCGCGAAAATCCTCCGCGGCGGGTTTCGTCAACGCCGTGCTCAGAAGAATCGACAGGGGACACGTCGCGTGGCCGGACCGGGCGACCGCCCTGTCTCACCCTGCGTGGTTGCTCGAAAGTTGGACGCGCCAGTTCGGCGTATCCACTGCGGAGCGGATTGCTCTCGCATTTCTCAAGCCTCCTGAAACGTGGGTCCGCGTTCCCCCGGGAGCGTCCGTCGAAGGCGTCGAACTGGAACCATGCGGCCCGCCGGGCTGCTATCGCCTGGTTTCCGGGGAGCCGTCCCGCCTTCGTATTCAGGACATCGGTTCACAGTCCATCATTCCGCTGCTCGAACTCGAACCGGACGGCACTTTTCTGGACCTTTGAGCGGCCCCTGGTAACAAAACGGCGCAAGCGCTCGAACAAGGCGTCCGAGCCGTCGCTTGCGACATCAGCCCGCTCCGGTTGGCTGCGCTGAAAGAGCTGCGCTGCGGCCGTGTCGTCGCCGATGTCTCCGAACCCCTGCCGTTCCGCCGCCGTTTTGAGCGGATCCTCCTTGACGCTCCCTGCTCGGGCACCGGCACCCTCGGCAGGAACCCGGAGATCAAGTGGCGCATGCAGCCCAGCGACCTGCCGAGGTTTCATGACCGCCAGGTGAAAATGCTGACCCGAGCGCTCGATGCTCTTGCGCCCGGTGGACGGCTCGTCTATTCCACCTGCTCGCTTGAGCGGGAGGAGAACGAGGCGGTGCTTGAGAAGGTTCTTGGGCGCCTGCCGGATAAAATTCTCCGTCGGCTTCCGGGCGTCGATCCAGGCGACGGTTTCTTCGCCGCTGTGATACCATCGAACTAGTCCCGCAACATGTTGGAAATAATACCGTCCATCCTGTCCGCCGACTTCTCGCGGCTGGGTGAGGAGATCGCCAAAGTCGAGCGCGGCGGGGCCACGATGCTCCACGTCGACGTCATGGATGGCCACTTCGTGCCAAACCTGACGGTTGGTCCTCCGGTCCTGCGCTCTATCCGGAAGGTGACGAAGCTCACCCTCGACGTGCACTTCATGATTACCAATCCTGACCCGTACGTTCCTCTCTTCGTTGAAGCGGGCGCTGACCAGATCTCCGTCCATCAGGAAGTATGTCCTCACCTGGACCGGACGCTCCGGCTCATCCAGAGCGAGGGTGCGTTGGCCGGCGTCGTGCTGAACCCGTCGACGCCCGCTACAATGTTGGAAGAGGTGTTCGGGCTGGCCGACTTCGTGCTGATCATGAGCGTGAATCCTGGTTTTGGCGGTCAGCAACTGATTCCGCGGACGCTGGAGAAAGTACGGTGGGTCGCGACCAGGCGCCGCGAGATGGGACTGAAATTCCCAATTGAGATCGACGGCGGAGTCACGCTGGACAATCTTTCGGAAGTCGTGCGCGCGGGAGTCGACTGGGTGGTCGCGGGAGCGACGGTCTTTCTGAGCCCCGATCCGGCCGCCACGGTCGTGGAAATGCGAAGGATCGCACAGGAGTCGAATGCCGTCCGGGCATGACGCCCGGCGAGTGTTGGTGTCTTATGGAAACAAAAGCAAGGCTAGTTCTGGAGCGGATCGCTCTGGCCGTGCTGGCGGCCGGGCTGCTCGTGACTCTCGGATGCGGGAGAAAGAAATATGAGAACCCGATCACGAAAGACACGCTGCAGCCCGACAAAGTCCTCTTCGACAAGGCGATCAAGGATATCGAAAAGGGCCGTTACGACATTGCCCGCCTCACGTTGCAGACGCTGATCAGTACTTACGACACCAGCGAGTTTCTGGCGAAAGCCAAGCTCGCGGTCGCCGACGCCTGGTTCCGCGAGGGTGGTTCGCACGGTCTCGCGCAAGCGGAGGCCGAGTACAAGGACTTCATCCTCTTCTATCCCACTCTCGAGGAATCCGCAGAGGCGCAGGAAAAAGTCTGCATGATTCACTACCGGCAGATGGAAAAGGCGGATCGGGACACCACCCACGCACTACGCGCCGAGGACGAGTGCCGGCAGGTCCTCGTCCAGTTTCCGAACAGCAAATTCGCTCCCCGCGCCCAGCAGTTGCTGCGAAACATCCAGGAAGTGCTTGCAGAACACGAGTACCGCGTCGGCGTGTTCTATCACACCAAAGGCAGCAATCCCTCCGCCGCCAACCGTCTGCAATCCCTCACCGACCACTACCCTCTCTTCAGCAAGGCGGACGACTCTTTGTGGCGCCTCGGCGACGCTTACTCCAAGATGGGCCCCCGCTTCCGCGACAGGAGTGTCCAAGCCTACTCTCGCATCGTTCGCGAGTATCCCCTCAGCGCATATGTGGATGAGGCGAAGAAACTGCTCCAGTCGATGGAGGCCCCGGTTCCCGAGCCGGACCCCGTTGCGCTCGCCCGCATGAAATACGAGCTTGAAAACTACGACAAGCCAGGGATGATGAGCCATTTCTGGGGCATTTTCCGCAAGAGTCCCGATGTCTCGCCGGCAGCCAAGTCCGGCACTCCGTCCATGGCGGCTATGCGGCCCGGAGTTCCGCTGAGCGTGCCTCCGGCCGCCGGGGGCCCGGGCGCGGTTACCGCCGACGTGACCGTCTCCACGGTTGGCGGCGATTCCTCCGCCCTTGACACTAAACCGGACGCCCGACTGAGCGCACCGGCGCCGGCGCCGGTGCAGGACCCGCAACAGGCCTCCGGCCAGGCGGAGCCGAAGAAGAAGGACCAGAAGAAGAAGAAATAGGGCGCCCATCGGATGAGCCGCGTCCTCCTCGCCGACGACAGCCCCCACGCGCAGCGCATGGGTGAATCCATTCTGCGGGAGGAGGGATTCGAAGTGGTTACTGTCACCGATGGCGAAACCGCACTCGTTCGCCTGCCCGATGTCGATCCGGACGTGATCCTCGCCGATGTCTTTCTCCCTCAACGCTCTGGATTTGAAATCTGCCGTCGCGTCAAGACCGACCCCGCGCTTCGGCATACCCGCGTCGTCTTGACCGCCGGCGCGCTCGAGCCGCTTGACGAGGAGGAGACGCGGCGCGTCCAGGCGGACGCAACGTTGCGCAAGCCATTTGAGGCTTCGGTGGTCATTGACATCGTCCGGCCGCTGATCCTCGCGGCGCAAGCGGATCGGGAAGCGATGACCGTCGCCCGCGCCGGGCCGACCGCAGCGTCCTCCCTGGGGCGGCAGGAAGAAC
>JAEHDI010000468.1 GCA_016880505.1 Bryobacterales bacterium
CGTCCAACGCCGCGCCCCGGCCTCCAACCGCGAGTTCGCTCCGCGGGCCCCAGGGAGTCTGGATCCAGAACGGCAAGCTGTTCGTCGCCGATACGCAGAACCACCGGGTCCTGATCTGGAACTCAATTCCGTCGTCGAACGGCCAACCCGCCGACACCGTGCTGGGCCAGCCCAACTTCACTACGTTTGTCGAGGTCGATCTGACAAAGGCGGGCCTGAACGTCAAGCCGGAGACCCTGCTGAATCCGGTCTCCGTGACGTCGGACGGCGTCCGGCTCTACGTCACCGACCTCGGGCACAACCGGGTCGTGATCTGGAATTCGATTCCCGCTTCGAACCAGGCGCCCGCCGACATCGCCATCGGCCAGCCGGACATGACCAGCGCCATCTCCAATAACGTCAAGGCCCTCTGCACTCCCAACGGCAAGGACACAGCCGGCAATGACACCTATCCTCCCCTATGCGGTGGGACGCTGAGTTTTCCCCGCTACGCGCTCTCCGATGGCCAGCGTCTGTTTGTTGCGGATGGCGGCAATGATCGCGTCCTCGTCTACAACAGCGTGCCCATCAGCAGCGGCCAGAGTGCCGACACCGTACTCGGCCAGTTCACCGCGGAATACAACTCCGCCTCCGACAGCGCCGACCCCCTGCGCCGGTCCAGTTCCGATTCTCTCCGCACGCCCATGTCGCTCGCTTGGGACGGCACGAACCTCTTCGTGACCGATCCTTTCAACCGGCGCATCATGGTCTTTACGCTGGCTGATCCGGTAATACCGTATGCCGGCGTTCGTAACGCTGCCGGCCTCAAGGTCTATGCCGTCGGTGGGATCACGTTCTCCGGCACGCTCCAGGAGAATGACGAGATCACCGTCACCATCAAAGACAAGGAATACAAGTACAAGCTAATTAAAGAGGACACTTTCGCGAACATCGTGAACCGGCTTGTCGAGGCGATCAACGCCGGTGACGGAGATCCGAACGTCCACGCAACGCCGAACATCGTGTTCAACGCTATCATTCTGACCGCTCGCACTGAGGGATCGGCCGGCAACGGAATCACCTACTCGACTAAGTTGTCGGACAATGCGAAAGTTACGGCTACTACGGCCGGGGCGCAGCTCGCCGGGGGGCAGGACGCCGCAAAAATCGCCCCCGGCACGCTCGTCAGCATCCTTGGCGAACGACTCGCGGCCGAAGCGGTCGTCGCCCCGGGTGACGCGGACAACCTGCCGCTGAGCCTCGGTGGCGTGGAGGTTTATTTTGACGGTATCCGCGCGCCGCTCCTCTACGTGTCACCCACCCAGGTCAACGCGCAGGTTCCGTGGGAAGTCCTTGACAGAACGAGTCTGAACGCATATGTGCGCACCGTGTGGCCCGACGGTAGCGTCACGGCCACCAACCCCGTGGCAGTTCCGATTATCAAGCAGAATCCCGGCATCTTCACGTACGGCGGAGACACCGACCCGCGGCCCGCCGTCATGCAGCACTTCAGCGGCAATGCTACGGGCACCATCCAGATCGCGGGCAGCGTGAAGGCTGGTGACGTTGCCACCGTGGTGATCGAGGATCGAGAGTACAAATACACGGTGAAGGCGGACGACACAACGGCCAAGATTCGTGACGCGCTCATTGCGGAAATCAACGCCGACCCAAAGGTGGAAGCGTTCGCTGCCGGAGTGTACACCTGGATTCGCCTGCGCGCGAGGGTCCCTGGAGTGGAAGGTAACGGAATCAAGTTCTCGGCCAAGACGACCGACAATTCGTCCGTCATCCTGTCGCCCACTAACGAAGCGCTGTGCTGCGCCAATATCGCCGGCAGCCTTGTCACCCACGAAAACCCCGCGCTGCCGGGCGAGACAATCATCGTCTTCGCCACCGGCCTCGGCCTGATAACGCCCGACGATGCCCGGAAGGCGCTGCACACGGGTGAGAAGTACGCCGGCCCGGTTCTGAACGAGCCGGAGGAGTTCGTCTCCTCCCTCGCGGGCGGCAAGACGGCCAACGTGCTCTTCGCCGGAGTCCGGCCGGGGATGGTGGGCGTCTATGAGGTCCACCTGGAGTTGAATACCGATATTCCGACGAACCCTGAAACGCAGTTGACGATTGCTCAGGACCTTTACGTCAGCAATATCATCACGTTCCCGGTCTTCAATCCCAAGCCGGCTCAATAGTAGACGTTCACTCCAGCGGTTCGTAAGGACGGTAGCCGTTTCTGGCCAGCAGTTCCCGCGTGAGAGTCTCCGTATCTGCCCGGACATAGAAGAATGCGCCGGCCCGGGCGGTCCGGAAGAGGAAACCGCCGACGTACTGGTCCACTTCCACCACGTAGTCAACCGCTGCATTCGTCAGAAGCTCCTCGAGCGCCTTCGCCTCCCGCAGCTTCTTCGCGATGTAAACCAGCACCGCCTCGTCGTCCTTCAGAAAGTCGGCCTCGCGACGCATCGCTTTTCACTTTACAACAGCTCCCCTCGGATTCTTACTCTGAGGCTCACCGTCCTCGGACGGCCGCTTCCAGCGCCTCGTCCGGCTGCTTCGCCAGCACGAGCATCGTCGCCTTGCCGTGCCGCGGGACCGTGATCTCGATGGCGTCCCCGTCTCGCGCCGGCGTCACCTTGACCACGGCGCCGAGATCGACCGAGGCGGCGTAGATATGCCGCATCTCCGCCGCGTCCGGCAGTCGGCAGACCACCTTGGCGTCCCGGTCGAAGCCTTCCGCGTTGCGCCGCAGACGCCACGTGGAGACAACCGGCACAATCACGCTGCCGTCCCGTGCCCGGAAGATGTTTCCGTCCGTGTACTGCGGCAGTGTCAGCGCCTCCGGGTGGAAGATCCACTTCTTGCCCCGAAAACGGTCGATGTACGGCCGGTACGCGCTCACGAACCGCGCGTTCCGCTTGAGCTCCTCTGGCGGCAGCTTTTGACCTTTCCGGCCCGTGGTACCCATCTGGGAAGGGAACATTCCGAATCGGAAGCAGTTCATCAGGAACCACTCGGGATGCGTCGCGGACCCGCCGTCCAGAATCATCACGTGCCGCGTCAGCCCGAGGTAACTCTGCGCTGCGATCCATGATGGCGTCTCTTCGTCGGGCGTGTCTTCGCTTGCCATGATTCCGTCCACACCCTCGCAGGTCGTAATCGTAGTCGGCTTGTTGGCCGTCACCGTCATGCCGCGGCTCCGCAGCAGCGGCATGACGTGGTCGCGCATCATCCGCTCGAACATGAAAACCGGGTAGTAGGCCGGCTTGTTGTTGACCATCGTGATGCCGTCGTCATGGGCGAAATCGAACATGTAGCTCCGGCCATACACATCCCAGAAGAAGCCGGCGATCTCCGGATATGTCTCGACGAGCTCCCGCGCCTGCCGGATCATGTGTTTCCCGAAGGATGTCGCGGGATCCGAGTTCATCAGCCAACAAGCCACCGGATCGGGATACTTGTTCGCGTACCACGCCCCGATCGGCTTGCCATCCTCGTCGCGTGCCACGCTGTCCGCGAAATTCTTCTCGGCGTATTGGTAGACCGATTCGGTGGTGTTGTAGTAGAGGAACGTGCCGGTGCCGCCTGCCCGGCTGATCTGTGCCTGGCGCCGGACCTTGTCGCGGCTGATTGTGACACCCTCCGCCGGAGCTTCGGTAAAGGTCCACGTCTTGACGTCTCGATCGGGAATCATCAGCCCGTACCACGGAAAGTGCAGGTGCAGTTCCTCCCACCGAACGCCGTCCGCATGCCTGGATGCCGTGCGTTGCCGTTGCTCTTCTTCAGACATCGAATCGGGAGCGGGTGAGGCGCCGTGGTACCAGCCGTCCCACGCATCGAAACTCGGGTCCGGATCGAAATAC
>JAEHDI010000469.1 GCA_016880505.1 Bryobacterales bacterium
CCGGCCATTGGAACGATCCGGACTACATCCTGATCGGAAGCGTGGGCAACGCTCATAAGATCAACGAACCCCCGCGTGCTACCACGTTGACGCCGGACGAGCAGTACAGCTACATGTCGATGTGGTCGCTGATGGCGTCGCCGCTATTCTACTCGGGAGACATGGGAAGGCTGGACGAGTTCACGCTGAACGTTCTGTGCAACGCGGAGGTGATCGACGTAAACCAGGACGCCCTCGGCAAGCAGGCGCGGATCGTGCGCCGGACGGACGAGGAGTTTGTGCTGGCCAAGCCGCTGGAGGACGGTTCCGTCGCCGTGGGACTGTTCAACATCGGCGAGGCGCCGCGGAAGTTGACCGCGAGGTGGACGGAGCTGAAGCTGACCGGACGCAAGAAGGCGCGCGACGTGTGGCGGCAGAAGGATATCGGCGTCTTTGAGGATACGTTGGCGGCCGAGGTGCCAAGGCACGGCGTGGCGATGGTGCGGGTGTCCGCGGCGAAGTGAGGCGGTTCGGGAAACAGATAGGGAGGTAAGACGATGAGCGTGAAAGTCGCGATGATCGGCGCGGGGAGCATCGTCTTTTGCAAGACGCTGCTGAGCGACATGATGGCGACTCCGGCGCTGGCGGGCGCCGAGTTTGCCCTGATGAGCCGTACGGAACCGAAGCTCCGCCGCATGGAAGAGTTCGCGCGGAGGATGCTGAAGGACAACGGCGTGCCGGGGAGTGTCTGGGCGACGCTGGACCGCCGGGAAGCGATCCGGGACGCGGACTTCGTGGTGGTAATGATCCAGGTCGGCGGTGTGGATGCGTTCGAGATCGACTACAAGATCCCGCTGAAATACGGGGTGGACCAGTGCATCGCCGATTCGATGGGCCCGGGCGGGATTTTCCGGGGCGCGCGGACGATTCCGGTGCTGCTGGAGATCGCGCGGGACATGGAGGAGACGGCGAAGCCCGGCGCGATCATGCTGCAATACGCGAACCCGATGGCAGCGAACTGCCTGGCGCTCGGGAAGGCGTCGCGGACGGCGTTCGTCGGGCTGTGCCATGGGGTGCAGACGACGCTCGACCTGATCTCGGGTTACTGCGGCGTGCCGAAGGAGGAGATCACCTACCGGTGCGGCGGCATCAACCACATGGACTGGTTTCTGGCGCTGGAGCACAAGGGGCGCGACCTCTATCCGACGCTGCGGGAGTTATTCGAGAAACCGGAGTATTACAAGAACGAGAAAGTCCGTGGCGAGGTGTTCCGGCACTTCGGTTACTTCATGACGGAGAGCACGGGGCACCTGAGCGAGTATGTGCCGTGGTTCCGGAAGAACCGGAAGGCGCTGGATCTTTACTGCGACGAACCGAGTTTCGGGGGCGAGAGCGGCGCGTATTACAACTGGTGCCGGACCGTGGCGACGAAGTATGCCGAGAGCGACGCGCTTCAGTACGAGTCGACGCTGATTGAGGAGCGGAGCGTGGAGTACTGCTCGCACATTCTGGAGGCGGTGGTGACGGGGAAGCCGTTCCGGTTCATGGGGAACGTCCGGAACGACGGGTACATCACGAACCTGCCGCAGGGGTGCTGCGTGGAGGTGCCGGCGTTCGCGGACGACACGGGGCTGCATCCGACGTTTGTGGGCGAGCTGCCGCCGCAGTGCGCGGGGCTGTGCATGACGAACATCAACTCGCAGATCCTGGCGGCGGAGGCGGCCATCCATTCCGACCCGGAGCGGCTGATGCAGGCGGTGGCGATGGACCCGCTGACGGCGGCGGTGTGCACGCTCGGGGAAGTGCGGGAGATGTGCACGGAGATGCTGGAGGCGCAGCGGCGTTGGCTGCCGGGGTTCGATGGGCAGCGGATTGCGCCGAAGCCGGTGACGACCCTCCGCCGCGAGGGGTATGCGACGCCCTACCCGCTCAAGTTCCAGGTCGAGGACCGAACGGCGGGCGAGCTGTGGATCTTTCGCCTGTGGTCGCCCGACTACCAGACGACGACGTCGTGGAC
>JAEHDI010000470.1 GCA_016880505.1 Bryobacterales bacterium
AGTGAGTCAAGCGCCGCTCGCCCCGAAAGGTACGCGTCGTTCCAGTCCACGCGCCCCGAAGTGGTGTCCCCCGGTTGCCGGAACCGAATGACAATGTTCGGCTGCTGCAGCGCGAATTGCTCTTCGATGGCCTGGTCGAACAGCGTGCGATCGTAGAAGATGCCGAAGCCGCCGAACACCGTTGTCTGCCCGGCCTCGTCCAGGGCGTAGGAGAATCCCAGGCGTGGCTGGAAGGCGCCTTTGAAGCGGGCCCGTTGCGTGCCGTTCGTGAAGTAGCGCTGTGGGTCGATCGGAATGAAGAGCCGGTCGGCGTACTTCGTCAGCGAGTCCCTGATTGCCTGCGGTGTCGCATAGTCGTAATTGAGCATGTTTGTTTCATAGTCCCAGCGGATCCCGAGATTCAGCGTCAGCGCGCGTGTGGGACTCCAATCGTCCTGCACGTACGCGCCGAACTGCGTGTTGTCTTTCACAAAGTTCGGATTCCCCGCCCGGAATTCCACGCGGTCGGGAATCTTGAAGCTGTCCACGCCTGCTGTGAGGTTCGGCCCGAACTCCTCATAAACAAACCGTGGAATCACGCCGTTCTGCTTGATCACCGAGTAGTTCAAGAAATCGAAGCTCACGCCGCCCTTGAGCACGTGCTGGCCGTTCCATTGGAGTCCGGCGTAGGACAGGTCGTTGCGGACGGCGAGGCGATGCTGGGTGAAGTCCTGAATAGTGATGTCCGGCCCGATCTGGGCGCAGCAGAATGAGCCGCCGAAGAAGCGGTTCACAGTCTGGCCGCCCTGGACCGGCGTCGGGTTATCGCGTGCCTTCTGGTAGCTCACCGAGGCTTCGTTCAACCATGCGCCCCGGAAATACCGATGCTTCAGGATGCCGGTGCTGACGTCGTTGCGGAAGTGAACGCCGGACTCGAAGGGGCGATTGCCTCCGAAGTCCCGGGTGTCCGTCTCGTGGCGAGTGTTGAAGCTGAGTTCCATCGAGGAGTTGGGGCCAGCGCTGTAGTCCAGCTTCCCGAAGGCCAGCGTGGAGCGGAACGGTGACCCGAAAAACCCGTTGCGGGAGGCGAAGTCGATCGTATCGAGCGCCGGAAACCCGGTCGGGGGCACGATGTTCACGAGGTTCGACCGATTCTGATAATTGCCCTCATACGAGACAAAGGCGAACAGCCTGTCTCGAATCAACGGGCCGCCTCCGCTGAGCCCGACGAGGGTTCGGTTGTAGTCCGGCTCCCGGAAGGTCGTGGGATTCGCGGTCTTCGAGGCCCTCGCGAAGGAATCGAGGGCGACGAAGCCTTCGTTCTGATAGCCCACGAAGGCGTTGCCGACCCACACATTGGTGCCCGACTTCGTGGTCGCCGTCAGGATCGCGCTGGAGGACTTCTGATATTCAGCCTTGTAGTTCTGCGTGAGGACGCGGAACTCCTGCACCGCGTTCCGGGGGAACGGGTTGCCCCGACTCCGATCCTGCCCCACGACCCCACCGTGAATGAGATCGTTCTTGTAGGTGGCGCCGTCGATGAACACGTTGATCTGATCCGCGGACTGCGCGCCGGCCGAAAAGCGACGGGCCGTGCCATCGAGACGGTCGTTCTCGATGGTGGTGCCCGGGGCCAGGGTCGCGAGATCCAGGAAGTTGCGGCTCGAGGTGGGGAGGTTGTTGATCTGTTGTTGGCTGACGTTGACCGCCACCTCCGAGGTGCGCGTTTCGATCGTCGGTGCCGCCGCCTCCACGGTCACGCCGGCCACTTCGACCGCGCCAGCTTGCAGCGTGAAGTCGGCCAACAGAGTGGCACCGACAAGAATCTCGACGCGGCGTGCCTGAGGTGAGTTGCCGATGTGACGGGCGGTGACCTCGTAGGTCCCGGGCACGAGGCCGACGATGATGTACGCACCTTCCACGCTGGAAGTCGCGCTTCGACCGACCCCGGTCTGGATGTTCCGGGCCGTGATGTCCGCCGCCGAGAGCGCGACACCGTTCTGGTCTCTCACGTATCCGCGAATCGTGCCGGTCGTCGTTTGCGCGGCGGCCGTTCCCGCGCCCAGGACGCAGAGCCCGCTCAGGGCGAGCCCCCATCCCAGCCAGCGTCTCCTGATTGATGTCCGCATTGCCGCTGTTCCTCCGAGGGTGTGAGCGGTGGTTATCGGGCCGCGCCGCCGGGAGGGGGCGCGCCGCAGGAACGCCGCACGACCAGGGTCGTGGGCAGCGTGTGATGCCGTAACATCCGAGGCGACGGCTCGGCCAGCGCGTCGAGCAGGCGATCGGTCGCGTTCTTCCCCAGCTCGCTGATGTCCACGCGCACCGACGTGAGCGCCGGATCGACGTAGCGCGCCAT
>JAEHDI010000471.1 GCA_016880505.1 Bryobacterales bacterium
CTCTTGCTCGCCCCCTCGGCGTTGCCACAGGGATCACGGGCGATCTTGGCTGTCGTTCTCACTCTCCTCATAGTGGTTAGCCTAAGTACGTCCGCGGCTACAGCGGCGGCGGTCGCGCCAGGGGACATCCTTATCGCGGATCCAGACAGCGGCGCGATTCGCCACTACTCCTCGTCCGGCGTTGACCTTGGCGTCTTCGCGAGCGGTCTCAGGAGTCCTAGCCCCAATCCGAAAATAACTCAGGCCGCGAGCGCATGTTGAATTCTGGCGTAGAGGGCCTCGGTCGCCGGATTCTGGGCGAGGCGGAGGACGTGGCGACCGCCGATGCGGGTCAGCCGGCCGGCCCGAGTGATCAGCAAGAACCGCAGCGTCCGCATGCTGCGCACGACGTAAGCGTAGGTGCGCTTGCGGGAGCGGCGGCGAGGGGTGGCGATGGTGTCGAGCTGGAAGCTCCGGGCGACGTTGTAGGCGAGGATGCTGAGCTGCTGCCAGGCGCAGTTGGCGCCGTAGTGGCGCGTGGGAACGACGTCGAGCGCGAACTCGCCCTTGAGTTCGGCGATGGTCTTCTCCTGGGCCCCGCGGCCGCCGATGAAGGCATAGAGCGCCGGCAGCGACAGCGGCAGGTTGGTGGCGACCGCGTAGTACTCGAAGTGCCCGTCGTCGGGGGTGAAGAGATCGAGCTGGAAGTTCTTCGGGCTCTCGTGCTGGACGTGCTTGCGGTAGATCATGACCCGCAGGCGGAGCTTCCACTGCGGGATGACGAGCAGGTGCTCGAAGCCCGTCACGCTAGGGGCCAGGGCGTGCCAATGTCGCCGTTCGGCGGCCAGCTGCTTGAGCGGCAGCCAGCTCCAGTAGCCGACCTTGATGGCGTAGGCGCAGCCCCGGGCGGCAAGCAGCCGCAGCACATCCGGCTGGAAAAACGCGGCATCCATGCGGAACTCGAGGGGCAGGCGCCGGCCCAGGCGGCTGCGGACCCCGTCGATCAGCTCCCGCAGGAACGCGGCCGATTGCTTGGAGTCGTGCACGTTGCCTGGGCGATTCTTGACCCGCAGGATGTGGCCGGTCTGCGCGACGTGGGCCAGCAGCGGATAGTAGCTGCGGTCCTTGCGATGGTGCGGATTGAAGCCGCGAAAAGCCCAGGCCACCGTGGCGCCGGTGCGCACGACGGTACCGTCGACGTCGAGCGTGAGCCGCGGGACGTTGAGCCGGGCCAACGTGTCGAGCACCAGCTCCTGGTTGAGCCGCACCAACGGCCGCAATGTCTCCTGCGTGAAGCGCCGCAGCCAGTTGCTGACGGTCCGCGCCGTCGGCACGCGCGCCAAGCCCGCGAAGCGGCGCACGAGGGGGTCGCCGACCAGATACTGCAGATGCTCCAGCCGCCGGGCGCCGACATACGGCAGCGCCAGCAGCAACAGCGCGAGCCGCCCACCACCGTAGTCGCCGCCGAGCACGGCGCACGCGGCCTGCAGCCGGCGCGGCAATTGGATCCGGCGCACGTACCGGCGCAGCAGTTCGAGGCCGCCGTAGGACGTGAGCTGCTGGGGAACGAACGCGATCGGCAAATCTCGCTTGACCACCTGTCGCAACGTGCCTACGCTCAAGCGCATCAGAGGGGCCTCCGCGGTTCGAGGGAAGACATGGGGATGTCCGCCCTTTTGATCCGTGGAGAAGCCCCTCTGATGCATTTCAGTCGTCGTTCGATTCCGAATCTATTTTCGGTTTGGGGTTAAGAGTCATCAGCCGAGGATCGCGGCGGCGGCTTTC
>JAEHDI010000472.1 GCA_016880505.1 Bryobacterales bacterium
GCCGCCGCGTGGTGGGCGAGATCAACCTGGCTTGCGGGCGCTGCGATTGGTGCCGGCGGGGGCTGGGCCGGCATTGCCCGAACCGCACTGTGCTCGGGATCGTGAGACATCCTGGGGCTTTCAGCGAGTTCTTCACGCTGCCGGCAGGCAACCTGCACGTGGTTCCCAGCTCCGTATCCACCCAGGAGGCGGTGTTCACCGAGCCCGTCGCGGCCGCTTGTGAGATCCTCGACCAGGTGCGAATCCCTCGGGACAGTGAGGTCGCGGTGCTCGGCGACGGCAAACTTGGACTGCTTGTCGCACAAGTGCTCCAGGCGCACGGTGCGGCGGTGCATCTCTACGGCCGTCATCCGGTCAAGATGAGAATCGCAGAGGCAGCGGGCGTGGAGGCTCGGCGGGCAGGAGCAAAACCGCCGAGGGCACGGTACGGCGGGGTGGTGGAGGCAACGGGCTCGCCGGAAGGGCTGACGGAAGCGGTGCGGATGACGAGGCCTCGCGGCGTTGTGATCATGAAGTCGACGGTGCATGGGACCGTCGCAGTGGACACCGCGTCGGTCGTAGTGAACGAGATTACGCTGATCGGTTCTCGTTGCGGACGCTTCGAGCCGGCGCTTCGACTGCTCAAGAGCCGGAAGCTTCGCCTGTCGGAGATGATCTCAGACTGCTTTCCGCTGTCCGAGGCCCCGCGCGCGTTCGACCGCGCCGAGGAGAAAGGAATTCTGAAGGTGCTGCTCGTATGCGAATAACTGCATTGCTTCTGTTCTGTTCCATGCTTCTCGGTGCACAGGAGGCCCGGCGCCCGCGCATCCTTGGGGTAGCGCACATCGGCGTCTACGTGAGCGACATCGAGAAGTCCCGGGGCTTCTATAAGGATTTTCTTGGCTTCGGCGAGCCATTCGGCATCAATAATCCCGATGGCTCCGTGATATTCACATTCATCAAGGTGAATGACTACCAGTACATCGAGTTGTTTCCGGGACTGAAGCCCGATCAAGACCGTCTGTCCCACATCGCCCTGCACACGGATGACGCGGAAGCCATGCGAGTATATCTCGCTTCCCGCGGCTTCAAGGTTCCAGGCAAGGTGCCCAAGGGACGCACCGGCAACTCCAACTTCTCCGTGCGTGACCCCGATGGGCACGATGTGGAGTTCGTTGAGTATGAACCCGACGGAATGGCGATGCGAACAAAAGGACAGTTCGTCGGCGATGAGCGTATCTCTCCGCGGATGAGGCATCTCGGGATCCTCGTCGGGGACCTCGAGGCATCAGCCAGGTTCTACCGCGACGTGCTCGGATTCACCGAAACGTGGCGGGGCAGCGGGAACGGGAGGGTGCTTTCCTGGGTGAACATGAAAGTTCCTGAGGGCGACGACTACGTCGAACTGATGCTGTACGAGAAGCTTCCGGCGCCGGACCGGCGCGGCAGTGCACATCATATTTGTCTGGAGACGACGGACATCGCGAAGTCGCTCGACATGCTTCGGGGGCGGGCGCCCCGCGCGGGTTACTCGGGCGCCTTGGAGTCGCGCGTGGGCACGAACCGGAAGCGACAGCTCAATCTGTTCGATCCGGACGGCACCCGTACGGAGCTGATGGAACCGGTCACCGTGGACGGCAAGCCGACGCCACCCTCGGATGCGCCACCGCCGAAACGCTAGCGGTCGCGGCCCGGCATTGGAAGCGCAATGCGACCTTCCCCGCGCGAGCGAGGAGACGGGGGTGCGTCGAGCCTGATGTGCCGGTGGTAAATGCGCGCCGGGTCCCACTCACCGAGCCCCATCATTCCCGCGATTTCGATGTGTTCGGGCTGGCGGTTTTGCCAGTGACTGTATTCATCCGCGGGGGCCAGTTGGACGGGTTTCATTCCAACGGAGACACGCTTCTGGTCGATCACGGTCCAGCCGACACGATCGAGGGCGACGGGGTCGGTCGCGAAGTAGATCGTGCAGTTTTCCCACAAGAACTGCGGCTGAGCGTGTGGGCCGCTGTGATACAAGCCCTTGACGCCGTCGATGATGTGTAACACTGCCTTGTTCCGGATCGCCGGAATGGACACAGCGGCTGGAATAAACGCCCCGGTGTAATTGCGGGTGTAGTCGGGGTGGGATCGGTTGACGTTGTTCACGAATCCATGAGAGAGGTTTTTCAGAGCCAGAGTGACTCCGGCAGCCTGGTGGTCCTTGAGAGTTGTCAGGTTCACCAGTTTGTTGACTGCCTTGGTTATGAATTGCGCGGCATACGAGCGGCGTACCGCAGAATCGTTGACGTTCTGCCCGGGCATGCCAATGGCCATCTCCATGAAGTGGTCAGGGTCATATCCGTCAATCGTCTGCTGAAGATCGTCCCAATGCGCGGTGGCGAACATCGTCCGAACGCCCTGGGGAATCCAGCGATCCATGCCGGCGGACAGGAATTCCTCGCGGTAGCGGTCGTAGACGACGATATCATTCCGATTGACTCCGGCCGCCTCGAGGCCTTGAACAATCTGCCAGAGCACTTCGGGTGAAGAAATGATGTGGGGCTGCCCCGCTGGATTCACCTTGATCCCGACTACGTCTCCGGGTTGGAAAAAAAGACGCCACGCGTCCTGCCATGCTGGTGCCCCGGTGAGCTCCCTCATTCCGCGTCGAAACAACTGCTCGATCACCGGGCTGTAGTAATTGCCGGACAGCAGCGAGCCACGATGCTCAACCCCGATCACTCGTCCCGGAAACAAACCCGGTAACCCGAGTGCGCCCGCTGCAAGCGGAGGCGAAAATCCAGCCGCCTTTGCCAGTGGCAAGGCGCCCAGCGAAACGCCGAGTGCGCGAACGAGGTCGCGACGTCTCAGACGCTCCCCTGGCTCCATGCTGCCAACTGTAGCACCGGCTACCGCGAGCCGTCGAAGACCTGGAAAGCGCGAATCCGGGGCGTGTCCGTGGCCTGAAGGATGCGGACCCGCATCCGGATGGCGGTGGTGCGCGGGAAGATGTCGATCTTCCTGTGTCCGATGGTCGAGGCCTCGTGCACGGTGTTCCAATGGCTCCCGTCCCACGTCTGAATATCGTAGCGTTGCACGTGCTGGCCGAGATGGATCCACTCCGCCAGAACGGTCCGATCGAACGTGACGGGCACGCGGAAATCGACTTCCGCGGTGACCGTGTGGAGTTCGGTAGGAGGGGTCCAGACGGTCTTGCCACGCGCCAAGTCAGTGGAGTAGATGCGGCGGATGGCGTCACCGAATTCGCGAAGGCGGGCCACATCGGCGTCGGGCATCAGGCCCCGGTTGTCCGGTGCGAGGCCCAGAACAAGTTGCGCTCCCCGGCCGACGCTCTTGTGATAGACATCGAGCAGTTTGTCGAGCGGTTTGAGACTCTTCTCATCGTTGGGGTGCCAGAACCAGTGGCGCTCACGCAGAGGCGTGTCTGCCTCTGCCGGACGCCACCGTAATTGACCGCGAAGGTCGATGGCGTTCCAGTTGTCCTCGAACGCCGAGCCGTCCTCGTTACCGACCCATCGGATATCAGCCCAAGGAAGAAAGCCGACACCGGCGAAGAACAGCGTGTTCGGCTGGAAGGTGCGGAGCGTGCCGGCGTAGCTTTCGAAATCGTAGACGTGCCCCTCGCTGCCCGCGCCATCGAGCCAGAACTCGACCAGCTCGCCGTACCCCATCGCCAGTTCTTGCACCTGGGCCTCGTAGTACCTGTCGTATGCCCTGTTGTCCCTGTACGACGGCTCGTGACGGTCCCATGGCGAGAGGTAGACACCAAACTTCAGCCCCTGCTTGCGGCAGGCCTCGGCGACTTCGCGGACGAGGTCGCCCTTGCCCCCGCGCCAGGGACTGCTCTTTACACCGTAGTTCGTGTGGCGGCTCGGCCAGAGGCAAAAGCCATCGTGGTGTTTGGCGACCATGACGA
>JAEHDI010000473.1 GCA_016880505.1 Bryobacterales bacterium
GACCTCTCCCGCCATGAACATGCCGGTGAGCGCAAGCAACTCGCGCCGCCGGCGCGCGGCGAGCACCAGGCTGGCTAAGAACAGTAACTGAGCGGCACCCCCCGCGGCCCGCATCATGCCCGCGCTTATGTGCGTCGTTGCGGTCTCGAATGTAGTGGGTGGCCGGAAACGAAGAGTGGTTTTCGTGAAGGAAAAATCGAGCACGGCCTGGTCGGTCCGCCCGCCGTTGACCGCGCGCAGCAAGTGGACGTGGTTGGGCACGGTGACCGCGTGGAGTGTACACTCGACGTCGAGAATGGCCGCGGGCTCGGGGAATACGTACTCGGCCCGGCAGAGGTAGGCGCCTGCCTCAGCGTCTTCCCGGCAGGATCTGCTCACCTGGCGGGCGGGGGAACCTCCCGAGGAGAAACGGATGTGCTCGAAAAGGGTCCGTTCCGGATCGCGCACGTGGGCGATTTCATAGAGAGGCATGCGCAGCTCGTAATACCCGCGTTGGTCCTCGATACGAATCTCACCCGTGCTGAGACTTACCATGTGGGCCTGAAGCACGAAGGGCGCGAACAGAAGTGGCAGAAGCCGTCTCATGGGCGCTTGATCGGCTCTGACTTGCTGCCGGGCATGCCCGATATCGTACCGCGCGACCCTGCACTCGTGTACAATGCCGCCATGTTGCGAGGGCTATTCATTCTCCTGCTTCTCGCCCGATTCGCCGGCGCCGCCGACATCCCAATTCGTGGTCTGAAGGAGCCCGTCGAGGTTCTCCGTGACCGCTGGGGCGTACCGCACATCTACGCTCGTGACACCGGGGACTTGTTTCTCGCGCAGGGCTACCTCGCAGCTCGGGACCGCCTCTGGCAGATCGACTTGTGGCGGCGGGTAGGAACGGGCAAGCTGGCGGAGGCACTCGGCCCCACCGCGCTTCCGCGGGACGGGCTGGCGCGGGCCGTGCGATACCGCGGGGACTGGAGCGCCGAATGGGCAAGCTACGGCCCCGGCGCTCGGGACATCGCGGTGTCATTTACGAGCGGCATCAATGCATACATCCGCGAACTGGACGGCAAACGGCCGCTCGAGTTCCGAATCGCCGGCTATGATCCTGGGCTCTGGGAGCCGGAGGACTGTCTCGCTCGCATGGCCGGAATCCTGATGACTCGAAACGTCCAGCGCGAGGTGCTCCGCGTCGAGGACGCACGGCAATTCGGTCTCAAGACACTCCAGCAATTCCTCCCGCCCGATCCGTTCATTCCCTTGCGAATACCGAACGGGCTCGACCTGGGCGACGTGACCGGGGAGGTGCTTCGGGTGTATAACGAGGCGGTCGGGCCGGTGAAGTTTTCGCAAGAGCAGGGCAGCAATAACTGGGTTGTCGACGGGACGATGACGGCCACCGGCAAGCCAATCCTGGCGAACGACCCACACCGGCCACTGCAAATTCCTTCGCTGCGGCGAACCGTGCACCTCGTCGCTCCCGGCTGGAGCCTGATCGGCGCAGGCGAGCCGGCGCTGCCCGGGATCGCCCTGGGTCACAACGGAAAGATCGCGTGGGGTTTCACGATTGTCGGCATCGATCAGCAGGATCTCTACGTGGAGCGGCTCCATCCCTCGGATCCGAACCGGTACCTTTACCGCGGAGAGTGGCGGGCGATGGAGGTGGAGAGGGTCAGTATTCCGTTGAGGGGTGAAACGAAGGCCGCCACCGTCGAATTGAAGCACACGATTCACGGTCCGGTAATCCACGAGGACCCGCAGCGCCGGCGCGCGTACGCGCTTCGATGGGTCGGCAGCGAGCCGGGAACGGCCGGATATTTCGCGGGGTTGGCGGTGGCCCGTGCGGGTACCTGGAATGAGTTTCTGGATGCAATGGAACGTTGGAAGGTGCCCTCGGAAAACATCGTGTACGCGGACGCCGAGGGCAACATCGGTTGGCAGGCGGCGGGGCTGACGCCGATCCGGACGAACTGGTCCGGGCTGCTTCCAGTACCCGGTCACACGGGTGAGTATGAATGGAGCGGATTCCGGAGCGTAGCCGAGTTGCCGCGCAAGTTCAACCCGCCGTCCCACTTCATCGCGACGGCCAACCACAACGTTCTGCCCCCGGATTACCGGACTCCAATTGGCTACGAGTGGGCGCTGCCTTATCGATACGAGAGGATCCTTGAACTGATCTCCGGAGGGAACAAATTCAGCGTCGCCGATTTCCAGCGCTTCCAGCAGGACATCGTGTCCGTTCCGGCCCGTCGCGTCCAGAAGGTGTTGCGGAAGTGGAATCCGCCCGCCGGCAGCGAGGCCGGCGAGATCAGAGAGCAGTTGTTGCGATGGGACGCCGCGATGACGGCAGACTCCGTCCCCGCTGCGATCTATGCCGTTTGGATCTCGAAACTGCCGGCGGAGCTGTTCGGTCCGGCGCTGGGAGCGCGGACCGATCTGGCGATGC
>JAEHDI010000474.1 GCA_016880505.1 Bryobacterales bacterium
GAGGCGTCCGAACTCCGCGTCCCCCGCGGACTGATCATGCACGCCCTCCGGCAGCGCCGCGAGCTCCTGTCGATGAACTTCGAGCCCGGCGCCGAGCCGGCCCTGTCACGAACCGTGGCCGATCTCGAATTGCGCAGCGTCATCTGCGTACCCCTCGTGCGGGTGCAGGCCGGTACTTCCCAGGAGACGGCGATTCTCTCCGGCATCGCCGAGACCCAGGGCGTCTTGTACATGGACTCGCGGATGGGCCGCGCCGACCTTTCGGCCGCGAACCGCGAACTGCTCCAGACACTCGCGCTCGAGGCGTCCACCATCCTGGAAAACGCCCGCCTGCTGGAGGGTGAGCGCGCCCGCCAGCGAATGGAGGAAGAGCTTAAGGTCGCTCGCTCCATCCAGGAGAGCCTCCTTCCCCGCCGGCTGCCCGACTCGGGATGGCTTCGCGCCGCCGGACGCAGCCTGCCGTCGCATCAGGTCGGCGGTGACTACTTCGAGGTCGCTTCTGTGGCGCCCGACCGTTGGTCGGTCGTCATGGCCGACGTGTCCGGAAAGGGTGTCAGCTCCGCCCTGCTCGCGGCCCTCCTCCAAGGCAGCCTCCTCGCAGTCCCGCGCGACCCGGACGGAAGCGCGAGGATGATGGCGCGCATCAATCGTTTCCTGATCGAACGCACCGAAGGCGAAAAGTACGCGACGCTGTTCTACGGCGCCGTGAACGAGAACGGGCTCCTGCATTGGATCAACGCCGGCCACTGTGCGCCTTTGCTGCTCCGTCGCGGAGAGCGCCTCCGGGCGCTCGACTCAAACGCGCTGCCAGTGGGCCTGCTCGAAGAAGCCGAGTACGCCGCCGAAACCGTTCAACTTCAGCCCGGCGACCGCCTCGTGATCTACACCGACGGCGTATCGGAGGCCCAAAATGCCGACGGTGCTTTCTTCGGTGATAAGCGGATTCGCGACGTCCTCCGCCGCCACGAAACCGCCGATTACGCGGCCGTCTTTCGGGCGCTGGACGACGAGCTCACGGCGTTCACCAGCGGCGCCGTCCAGAAGGACGACATCACACTGCTGGTCGTCCAGTTCGGAGAAGCGCCCTGACCGCATCGACGCACAACACGGCAGCGTGCTTCGATTCAGCCCTGAGCCCTCCAGCCGCCTCCTCGACCACGGCCGCTGAAACCGCCGCCATCTCCGCCCGCGACTTCCCGCGCAGCCACTCCGTCAGCGCGGATCCCGCCGCGATCGAAGCTGTGCAGCCTCGCACCTTGTAGCGGACCTCCGCCGCCGCGGCGTCTTCGAAGCGCACCGACAGCCGGAGGATATCGCCGCACACCGGATTCGACACTTCCACCGTTACCGCCGGCGGAGGCAGTTCCCCCACATTACGTGGATTCCGGAAATGATCGAGCAGCCGTTCACTGTACATCGCTGGTATCCAAATTGTAGCCTCACCCCCGCCGCCACGCGGTAGAATGACGGGACACGGATGACCCGTATCCCCGGACAGTTGCTGAAATCCGCTCCCCGGCTTCGCCGCATGGAAGTCGCCGCCGCGGTCATCGTCCGCCAGAACAAGATCCTCATCTGCCAGCGCCGCCATGACGATTCGCACCCGCTGAAGTGGGAGTTCCCCGGCGGCAAACTGGAGCCCGGCGAGTCCCCCGCGGCCGCACTACAGCGGGAGCTCGAGGAGGAGCTTTGCATTCAGGCGCGGATCGGCCCGCTCATCGACAGCTATGATTACCGGTACGGTCCACGCCTGCCTATTCGCCTCTTCTTCCATCGCGTCTCGGAGTTTTTCGGAGAGCTGGAGAATCAGGTTTTCGAGCAGATTCGATGGGAGAACCTGCAACAGCTTCCCGACTACGACTTCGTCGCTGGAGACGTGGACTTCGTCAAGAGACTGGCGCGCGGCGACTACCGCCTATCTCGCCGATGAGAGCTCGAACTCGACGCTTCGCTCACGATTGAGCTGCAGGCTCAATTCCTCGTCAACCAGGTCGAGCGATGCCTTGTTCGGCCGCCCCTTCGTCGTGACGTAGTGCAGCGTGTCCCCTTCGATCCAGTAGCCCAGAGCGGCCCGCACCGTGCTGTCCTTGAAGGCGATCAGATAGACCGTCGGCTTGGAGTCTTGTTCCGGGCTCACCTCGCGTGCAGGCGGCTCCGGCACCGGCGCCTGGTAATAGCGAACCCCTTGTTCGCCGCTCGTGGACTCCTGCTTGGGGGGCTTGGCGTACTCCGCGCCGAAGCTCTGATTGATGACCACCTGTGGAGTGGTCTGCTGCGGGGGGTTGTTTATGATCGTGATGTTCGGCGCCGGCTGTTGCGGGTAGTCGGGATAACCGCCATACCCGCCGATGTAAACAGGATAGGCGACCGGAACGTATCCGCCCCGCTGCTGTCCGTAGTACGATCCCGATGGCGCGCCGGTGTATGGGCGGTAGCCGCTCACGATTCCGCTGACGCGGGAGGCGAAGCTCGGATCGGTGATCGAGAATCGGGACGGTCCGCCGGTTCCGGGAAATACCACATTGCCGAAGCCGTGGCCGAAGGTCCTCCCGGCGACGCTCGGCGTGCCGCGGTAGAAGCCGAATTGCGCCAGCGCCGGCAGGGCGAAAACGAAAGCCAAGATTAATCCAAACACCCCACGCATAACCGGACCTCTGCTATGAGCTTACCGCTACTCGCGCCCGGAGGCAATTGGAATCTGCCGGCCGCCTCAAAGCTGCTAGGATGGCCCTATGGCCAAGTCCGCGAAGGGTTTGTTTGACCTGGAATGCCCGTGCTGCCGCGCGGCGTTGAAGATCGATCCGGAAACGCGGGCCGTGATCAGCTTCAAAGCGACTGAAAAACCGCGCTCGGTCGAGGATATCGACGCCGCTTACAACAACTGGAAGGGTGAGGCCGACCGGCGCGAGGCGGCCTTTTTGAAATCGGTCGAAGCCGAGAAGAAGTCCAAGGACGTCCTGTCCAAGAAATTCGATGAGCTCCTCAAGCAGGCAAAGGAAACGCCGGACCTGAAGCCGCCCACCCGCGACTTCGACCTCGATTAGCGGCGCATCTTCTCAAGCCGGGCCACGTCAAACTCCGGGTACAGCCCCAGGCAGAAAAGGTCCGGGGCCGCCTGGTACTCGACCGGTTTGTCCAGCAGATGGCGAAGGCTCTCCATGCCCTCCCGCACCACTACATCCGAAAACAGATCCGGATAAAGCGCCGCGGTCACCAGCGCCGTCATCTGCGAGCGAATACCCGTCGCCTCCAGCCGCACCTTGCCCGCCCCGGATTGAGATCCGAGCCAGCGCGACAGCGCCGCCAGGTGCGCCGCTTCGAGCCCCAGTGCGCGGTCACCGGCCGCCGCGAGCATCTCCGCGTAGAGATGCGTATCCTCCGGCGCTCCATCGCCCGTGAACACGAGGTCGGCCGCCAGCACCTGGTCGCCCCGGTTCACGCGGTCGCTCACCAACTCGCCCGCCGACTTCTTTCCCTTGTCGTTGAGCACTATGGCCGCCGGAGCGCCCGCAGGCGCCGTGATGGCCTTCAGCCAGACACCCGCCGCGCTCAGCCCGTTCTCGAAATCGAACCGGTACGACCGCGCCTCAAGCCCCGTCGCTTTGGTACTCCGCACCGCCAGAACCTCGGCGACCTTCGTCTCGCGAATCCGCACCGTCCGGCCAAGCTCGTCCCGTCCCGTCGTCCCGGAAGCCGGCTGTTCCCGCATCGACGCCAGCTTCTTCGCCACGCCGAGGATCGTCAAGTTGTCCTTCGGCAGGCCCACC
>JAEHDI010000475.1 GCA_016880505.1 Bryobacterales bacterium
CAGGCGTCCGAAAGGTAGTCCCCATTCAGGTTCGGAGTTGCGAGCACATCGTATTCGTCCGGGCGAAGCAGCACCTGCTGGAAGATCGAGTCCGCTATGCGGTCCTTCACGAGCAGCTTTCCGGCAGGAACGGCACTTCCGGCCTCCGCCTCGGTGACGCAGGTATCGGCGAACTCCTCTTTCACAAGCTCGTAGCCCCAGTCGCGGAATGCCCCCTCGGTGAACTTCATGATATTGCCTTTGTGTACCAGGGTGACGCTCTTCTTGCCGGTTCGCAGCGCGTACTGGATCGCCCTCCGGATCAATCGCTTGGAACCGCCCACGCTCATTGGCTTTACACCCACACCGGAATCGGGGCGGATCTTGGTCCCCATCTCGCTGTTGAGGAAGTCGATTACTTTCTTCGCCTCAGGCGTACCCTGCTTCCACTCGATGCCGGCATAGACGTCCTCCGTATTCTCCCGGAAGATCACCACGTTCAGCTTCTCGGGATTCTTCATCGGCGACGGGACGCCCGGGTAGTAGCGGACCGGCCGCATGCACACGTAGAGGGTCAACAGTTGCCGCAGCGAGACGTTCAGGCTGCGAATTCCGCCGCCAACCGGGGTCGTAAGCGGTCCCTTGATGGCGATGTGAAAACGCTGGATCGCCGCCAGGGTGTCCTCGGGGAGCCAGCTATTGAAGCGGTTGAACGCCTTCTCGCCGGCGAAAATCTCGTACCACTCCACCCGCCGCCGCCCCCCGTAGGCCAGCTTCACCGCTGCATCAAATACGGTCTTGGAAGCCCTCCAGATGTCGGGGCCGGTGCCATCTCCTTCAATAAAAGGCAGAATCGGTTTGTCTGGGACAATGAACTTGCCGTCTTTGACTTCGATTTGCGCTCCGTCGGCAGGAACAGGAACTCCATTGTACGAATCCATGGTCTCTCCAAGTGGTCTACTTACGATAACAAGCCGGTTTGCGGCTGACAATATTTTCGGTCCGACGTAAATCAGATATTGAGATCTGGAACGAACTGTGATAAAGCAGAGGCAGGGCGAGGCTCCCTCCATTTCGACACTATCTCTGGCGCACTGCCTCGTCCGTGCAACAGGTTTCTTGACAGCTAGCGGCTCCGCGGAGGAGACGACTCCTGTGCAAGGAGCTAACTCCATGGAAAATGAGACCTTAACAATCACCGACAACCGAACGCAGAAGTCCTACACCGTCCCCCTCCAGCGGGGCAACGTACGCGCGATCGATCTTCGGCAAATCAAGACGGATGCCGAAGACTTCGGGGTCATGAGCTACGACCCGGCTTTCACCAACACCGCCTCCTGCCGGAGCGCCATCACCTTCATCGACGGCGACAAAGGCATCCTGCGCTATCGCGGGTACCAGATTCAGGATCTGGCCGAGCACTGCTCGTTCCTCGAAGTGGCCTACCTGCTCCTTTTCGGGGAACTTCCCACCGAATCCGAGCTCAAAGAGTGGACCGGCAAGATCACCCACCATACGATGATCCACGAGAACATCAAGAAGTTTATGGACGGGTTTCACCATGATGCCCATCCCATGGGCATGCTTGTCAGCACCGTGGCGGCCCTCTCCACCTTCTATCCCGACGCCCGGAGCATTCACGACAGACAATCGCGAAAACTCCAGATTCTCCGGCTGATCGGCAAGATGCCCACCATTGCCGCTTACGCCTACCGGCACAGCCTCGGCCTCCCCTACGTATATCCGGACAACTCTCTCACCTACGCCGAGAACTTCATGAACATGCTCTGGAAGATGGCCGAGCTGAAGTACATGCCGAATCCGGCGCTTTCCCGAGCCCTCGACATCCTGTTCATCCTGCACGCCGACCACGAGCAGAATTGCAGCGCCAACGCGATGCGCTCCGTCGGAAGCTCGCAAGCTGACCCGTTTGTATCCACCGCCGCTGCCGCCGCGGCGCTATCCGGGCCGCTCCACGGAGGCGCCAACGAAGAAGTCCTCAAGATGCTCGACGAGATCGGCTCTGTGGACAACGTACCCGCATACGTCGACAGGATCAAGGCCGGCCACGGCAAGCTGATGGGCTTTGGCCACCGCATCTACAAGAACTACGACCCGCGGGCGAAGATCATCAAGGAGGCGGCCGAAGCGGTCTTCAAGGTTACCGGCCGCAATCCGAAACTCGAAATCGCGATCGAGCTCGAAAAGATCGCCCTCCAGGACGAGTACTTTGTGAAACGCAAGCTGTATCCCAACGTCGACTTCTACTCGGGCATCATCTATCAGGCGCTGGGCTTCACGCCCGATATGTTCACGGTGCTGTTTGCCATCCCGCGTACCGTGGGCTGGCTCGCCCAGTGGCAGGAGATGCTTGAAGATCCGGAGCAGAAAATCGCGCGGCCGCGCCAGGATTATACCGGCCACATGTTGCGCGAGTTTGTTCCGGCTGC
>JAEHDI010000476.1 GCA_016880505.1 Bryobacterales bacterium
CAGAGCTACATCAAGAGTTATTTTGAGCGCTATGCCGGCGTCAGGAAGTTCATCGACGAGACAATCGCCGAAGTACGCAAGACCGGGGTGACACGCACGCTCTTCGGTCGCCGGCGTCCGATCCCCGACATGGCCAGCCGCAACCCGAACGCCCGCGGCTTCGCCGAACGCACGGCCGTGAACACCCCGCTCCAGGGCACTGCCGCTGACCTGATCAAGCTTGCGATGATCCGCATCGACCGTGAACTCCGGTCCCGAAGCCTCGAGACAGCGATGCTGCTCCAGGTCCACGACGAGTTGCTCTTCGAAACTCCACCAGATGAGATCGACGAAGTATCGAAACTCGTCAAGCATGAGATGGAAAACGTGTATCGCCTGGAAGTTCCGCTGTTGGTGGATATCGGCTCCGGCCCCAACTGGCGCGACGCAAAGTGAGATCGCTGACAACACCGGGAGGAAGAATTCATGGCAACGTATGGACTGATCGAGTACGATCAGGCGAGCCCCGAAGTCCGGGCCGTTTACGACGACATCATGGCCACCCGTAACACGGACTGGATCAACAACTTCTGGAAGGCGATCGCGCATGATCCCGTGACGCTCAAGCGGACCTGGGAAAGCATCAAAGAGATCATGCGGCCCGGAGCGCTCGACCCGCTCACCAAAGAGATGATTTATGTCGCGGTCAGCGCCACCAACGGGTGCGGCTACTGCGTCGCCTCGCACACCGCCTCGGCTCGTAAGGCGGGCATGACGCAGGAGATGTTTGCCGAGTTGATGGCCGTGGCCGGCATGGCCAATGAAACAAACCGCCTCGCCAACGGCTACCAGGTGGAAACCGACGAGCGGTTCCGGACGTCCTGAGGGAACAGATTCCTGTGCTCGGATAGGAGGCACAATGGATCGACGAACCTTTCTTGAATTGTCTTCGCTGTCTCTGGGTTCCCGGTTGAAGGTCCTCGCCGAGGCCCAGATGCCCATGGCGACTCTCGGCAAGAGCGGGCTTCACGTCTCGCGGTTCTGCCTTGGCGGCTATCACATGGGAATGCACGGCGAAGAGAACGGCGTCCGCATGATCCGACGCGCCGTCGATCTCGGCGTAAACCTCTTCGACAGCGCTCACCATTACAACGACGGCCGTAGCGACGAAATCTACGGCAAGGCGCTTACCGGTGGTCTTCGCTCGAAGGTGCTGCTCATGTCGAAGGCTCAGTTGCGTGACCGCGACAGCGCCACGCGCCAACTGGATGAGACGCTGAAGCGCATGCGCACAGACTACCTCGACCTCTGGCAATGCCACGAGGTCAGCACGCAGGCGGAGGTCGATCAGATCCTCGGACCGAACGGAGCCCTCGAAGCGTTCGTGAAAGCGAAACAACAGGGGAAGGCCCGCCACATTGGCTTCACCGGCCACCGTGATCCGGCCGTGCACCAACGCCTGCTCGACGCCTTCGATGGCTGGGAAACGGTTCAGCACCCAGTCAACCTGATTGACCCGCACTATCGCAGCTTCATTCAGAGCGTCCTGCCGAACATCCGCAAGAAAGGACTCGGGCTGCTCGGAATGAAGAGCAACGGCATGGGTACGATCACGAAGAACGGGATCGCATCGATCCAAGAGTGTCTTCGCTTCGCGCTCAGCCAGGATGTCGACACCCTCGTCTCGGGACCCGAGACTCCGGAGCAACTCGAGGAGAACGTCCTCGTCGTCAAGACTTTTCAGAAGATGAGCGGCGACGAGATAAGCGCCCTGCTCGCGAGGACGAAGAAAGGCCCCTACGGCCCGAAGATCGAGCACTACAAACGGGAATCCTGATACGGCCCGCGTCCCGCCGGCCGCAACACCGCTCGTGCCGGCGCGCCAACGGCGCCGGCACTCCGAAGCGGCAGGCCGATCAATTCGTACCGCCCCGGCTTCACACGGGATAGATCGAGGCCTTCGATGACCCAGATTCCGGCTCCGAGCAGGATCTTGTGTGTCTCCGTCAGATCCTTCCGGAACCCGCCGACCGACAGGTAGTCAATCCCCACGCAACGCACCTGCCGCTCGGCCAGGAAGAGCGCGGCTTCTTTCGAGATGTAGACAAAGTCATCTTCAAAGGCGCCGCTCTTCCATCGGCGCGCCGAGCCGGGTGTCTTGAAGAGCACTCGCTCCCCTCGCCGAATCCGATGGGCACGAAGTTCCTCGGGCCGCACCGCCTCCCGGCCACGGATCGCGATCACCCGTGCCGGTCCGATCGTCGCCGAAAAGGGCAACGCGTCGACCCCTTCGCCCACGGCGGCAAAGTGGAACGGAGCGTCCACGTGGGTTCCCGTATGCGCACTCATCGAAAGAGCCGACACGTTGCACCCGTCGCCGTTCTCGAACGACCGAAACCGCTCAATCCGGACAGGCGGGTCGTCCGGCCAATGCACCATGCCGGTGCGGAGCGGAACCGAGATGTCAATCCAGCCACGCCCCACAGGCATTCGACGCTACCGCTCGATGATCGGCCGCAGCGGCCGGATGTAGATATTCCGGTACGCCACCGGCCCATGGTCGCCCTGGAGCATGAGGGGGTTGAGCGGCGCTTCGGGGTGGCTCATGTGCGCTCGCGTCGGCCCGTCCACTTCCACGTTCTCCTGAATCGAGAGACCGTTGTGCAGAACGCGGATGAACTTCGCGTTCTCCACTTTCTTGCCGGACCCGTCGAAGCGCGGCGCGCGGAACCAGATCTGGAAGGATTGCCACTCGCCGGGCCGCCGGCTGGCATTGCGGGAAGGAGCCGAGCCGCCGACGCCCTTGTTGTCAATCCAGCGATGATAGATCCCGCCACAGTCGGAACTTTTCACCGGCTCGAGCGAACCCCAACTGTCGAAGACCTGCACCTCGTAAAGACCCTGCAGATAGACTCCGGAGTTCGAGCCTTTCGAAATCATGAACTCGAGGTACAGTTCCACGTCGCCGAATTTCTCGTCGGTGACCAGATTGACGGTGCGGCCCTGCGGGCCGTTGACCAGGCGGTCGCCGGGTGTTGGAACCGGCGATAGCCTCGTCGGGCCATAGCGATCCATACGGACTCCGCGCGTGGTCATCCACTCGTGCGGCTTTCCGTCCTGGCCATGCCAGCCCTGCAAAACAGGACCGTTGAACAACGGACGCCAACCTTCTTCGAGAAGAAAGGGCGGATCGCCGTGGTCTTCCCCGTCGTTCAGTTCGATTCCCTGGGGTTCAGCAGGCGGCGCCAGGATGATGAGTGCGAGGATAAGCGAGGCGGTTCTGATCATGTGTGCATTCTCCTGCCAGGTGCTGCGCGACCGCAAACGGGAAAAACCAGGACAGGTTCTGACTCAGTTCACCTCTCCTGCGACCGCCGCACATCCTTGATCTCCGCGCTCCAGCCTGGGTAACCCCGGCTGAGCGAATACGGATCCGCCTGGAGCGAGATCACAGCATCCAGCCTCACACCGGCGACCAACTCCTCCGCGCGATCGACGAAGTTCCAGGCCTTCGCGATGACGGTGCGTCCGTTCCGTTTCAGCCCGACGCGAAGGTGTTTGTCCTTCCAAACGACCGGAGGGCCCGCAAGTTCAGCGTCCAACACCGCGAATAACGGCGCTGGATTGCCGAATCCGAAAGGAGCCAGCCGCAGGATTTCGTTAACCGACTCCTCGCTGATCTCCCTAAGGTCGAGCATGGCGTCGACATCGAGTTCCTGCACAAGGTCGTCCGCCGTCAATCGCGCGACGGCATACTCGTTGAGCCGCCGGCGGAATTCGGAGATGCGATCGACAGGAACGGTGAGCCCGGCCGCCTGCCGGTGTCCACCGAACCGTGTGAAAAGGCCGCTCATCGACTCAAGGGCTTCCAGCAGGTGAAATGCACGCACGCTGCGGCCTGAACCATGCGCCAGCCCCTCCTCTGGATCCTCACTCAACACGAACGCGGGCCGGTTGAACTTCTCGACCAGCCTATTGGCGACAATCCCGACAACGCCGCGGTGCCAGTTTTCGCCGCTGAAGACCAGTGCCATCTGGTCGCCCGTCACCGGCGTTCTCTCGCACTCTTCAAGAATCGTCTGGACGATCTCGGCTTCGGCTTGCTGCCGCTCCTGGTTCAGGGCGTGAAGCTGATCAGCAAGTTCCCGCGCCCGCTCCGGGTCCTTTGTCAGAAACAGGTCGATTACGTCGTTGGCGTCGGCCATACGTCCGGCCGCGTTCATTCGCGGTGCGATCCGGAATGCGACCTGCGAGGCGGACGGGCCGTCGCCGTCGGCGAAGCCCGCCACGTCCAGCAGCGCCCGCAGTCCCGCGTTTCGCACAGTCCGCAGTCCGGCGAGGCCGTGCTTCACGAGGATCCGGTTCTCGCCTGTCAGCGGCACCACGTCCGCTACCGTCGCGATCGCCACCAGCTTCAGGAACGACTCGAGCATCCGCCTCTGCCTCGCGGCTGTCCAGCCGAGTGTCCCGAACAGAGCCTGCACAAGCTTGAACGCGACACCCGCGCCGCACAGGTTCTTCTCCGGATAGGCGCAGTCTGTCCGGTTAGGATTGACTACCGCGCAAGCCGGCGGCAATTCGGCTTCCGGAAGATGGTGGTCGGTGACGATCACATCGATTCCCAGTTCGTTCGCGTGCACCACCACGCCCGCGGCGCGGATACCCGTATCCACGCTCACGATTAGTTTCACCCCGGCAGACGCCGCCTTCTCCACTACATCGGGCCGCATCCCGTAGCCGTCCCGCAAACGATGTGGAACATGGAAGCGCGCAGCGCCACCGGCCAGTTCGATCGCCTTCTTCAGGATGACCACCGACATGGCGCCGTCCACGTCGTAGTCACCATAGAGAAGGATTTCCTCTTTCTCGAGAATCGCCCGGCGGAGCCTTTCGACGGCCGGGCGCATGTCCCGCAGCAAATACGGATCGTGCAGATCGGCGAGCGATGGGTCGAGGAACCGGCGCGCCACTTCGGGTTCCCGGTAACCGCGCCGCCAGAGGACGCGGGCCACTGGAAGCTGCACGCCGAGCGCCGCCGCCAGAGACTCTACGATCTCCGGATCGGCCTGCGGGAGTAACCAGCGGACTTGAGGCTGCATCCTCGCAGGGTCAATTCTTGGAGAAGTACCCGCCGATCGGGCCCTCGTCCTCCGCTCCCTCGTCGGACGTGTAACCGTCGATTTCGTCGAGCAGGTCCAGAAACTCGGTGTACCAGGCGGTTTGGAGACTATACAGGTACAACTGCGTCTCGAAGTCGTAGGCGAGCTCGACAGCGCAGGTGAACCCCTCGTAACCGCCCATCTCGCGGAGCCGGCGTTCATAAGAGCGCCTCTCCTCCGGCGAAATCTCGCACTCCTCAAGGCGGTCGAAGGCGTCCTCCACTGCCTCCCGGGTGAACTCGCGATGATGGAAGGTCACCATCTTTACGCCGAGCTGCCGCGCGGTGTCGAGGAACGGCCGGAAATCGGGGTAGTGGTGGACGTCCCAATAGATCGTCCCCGTATCCTCCAGGTTCCGCGAGTAGCTGTGAAAGACGGCGAAACCCTGCGCCCCGAGTTGTTCGAGGATCTCGGACTTCAATGTGTCGAGGTTTTGTTTCATTTATCGCTGTGCAACGACGAGGACGTTCTCTCGCTCGCCAAGATCGCGTGCGGAGGGCGTCAGGATCGTCTTCGGCCCGATGAATATCTTGCGAGAGTCCCGCACCGCCGCGCGTACGTCGTTCTCGCAAACGAAGTCCACAATCTGGACTTCCGGAGCCGGGGGAGCCGGGGGCGCCGCGGGAGGTGCCGGCGCGGGCGGATGCATCGGGCAGCCGCAGCTCGCTTCCGTTGCGGGCGCCATCGCCGGGCCGGCAGTACGCCTCGCGGCGAGGAAACGATCGACGATGTCCGAAACCTGCGGGATC
>JAEHDI010000477.1 GCA_016880505.1 Bryobacterales bacterium
ATGAGCTTCTCCAGACGCTCGGCTATCGCGGCGATTCTCGTTGCCTGGGGCGTCGCCCATGCAACCGGTGCGGAAGTGACGCCCTGGAAGCCCGCCGGCATTTCAAGCCCGCTGTTCGAGTCCCATGCTGCCTTCGATCCGAAGAATGGGGATCTCTACTTCGTCCGAAGCTCGCGCGCGTTCCAAGGCTGGCGCATTCTCGTCAGCCAGTGCACGCCGGAGGGATGGTCCGAGCCAAAGCCGCCCGTTTTTGCCGGAGACGGTGTGGAGGCCGACCCCTACTTCGCGGATGCCGGCCGAAGCCTCTATTTCATTTCCACGCGATCGAGGGATGGAGTGAAGGGAAAGGATCTGGATATCTGGCGAGTTGACCGTGGGACCGATGGCGTCTGGGGCAGCCCGGTCCGCCTGCCCGAGCCGGTAAATTCCGGAAGCGCGGAATGGTTCCCGAGGCCCGCACCCGGCGGCTGGCTCTATTTCGGATCGGACCGGGCCGGTGGTCTGGGAGGGACCGATATCTGGCGTGCACGCGCGGACTCGACCGGTGGCTGGACCGTCGAAAACCTCGGCCCCGCTGTGAACACCCCGGGCGACGAATACGAGCCGTTGCCCTCGGCCGATGGCAATCGGATGATCGTCATGGCCGACGGCTCCCTCTACGAAACCCGTAAGACGCAAACAGGGTGGTCGCCGCGAGTCAAGCTCGGTGCCGAGGTCAATGCGAACGGCACCGAAATCGGCGCGCTCTTTTCGCCGAGCGGCCGGTCGCTTCTGTTCTCCCGCGACACGAAGGGGGCGGACTCGGGAGAGTTCTTCGTGTGGCACGAGACTGGCTCAGAGGCGTGGCCACCCGAGTGTCCGAGACATCAGACGGCGGCATCCCTCGTTCCTGCGCAATCTCCACCCACCCAAACCATTGCACCGGACTCGACCCGCTGGGAACTGCAGGGGGAAGCCAAGGTGGCCGAATACCAGGGGCGCAAGTGTCTCTACCTCAACGGAGGAGCGGCAACCGTGAAAGACCTGGAATTGCGCGACGGCGTTATCGATGTTGACGTCGCGACTCCGGCTGCCCGCGGATTCTTCGGCGTTCAGTTCCGCATCTCGACCGAAGGCGGCGATGCCGAATGGGTCTACCTTCGCCAGCACAAATCGGGGCTTCCCGACGCGATGCAATACACGCCGGTCCTCCACACCGGTCTGAATTGGCAGATTTACAATGGCCCCGGCTTCACCGGGGCCGTCGACATCCCCAGAGACACGTGGTTCCATCTCCGCCTCGAGGTGGCTGGCGCTCAGGCTAGGCTGTACGTCAAGGACATGGACAGGCCTGCGCTCGTCATGAATGATTTGAAAAGCGGCGTCCAGAAGGGTGGCGTGGCACTGGCCGTGTTGATCGGCGAGACCTATTTCTCGAACTTCGAGTTGCGCGAAACGCCCGAGGCGCCCTGGGAGCGTCACTACCCGCCGATGCCTGCAGGCACGCTGACTCAATGGGGCCTGTCGCCTGCCTACGACGCGCTGGCGCGGAATCTGGAGCGGCCGCTCTCACGATCGGAGCGCGCCGCCATCCAGTGGCAGGACGTGGAAGCGGAGCCTCCCGGCTTCATCGTAATCAACCGTTATCGCGACAGCCCCCATCCGAGAGTAACGTTTGCCAACGATTTTTCGAAGCGGCTCGAGCCGCAGCCTGGCATGAAGGTCGTGTATGCGCGCACCACCATCGTCTCCGATCGCGAGCAAATCAAGAAGCTGGACCTCGGCTACAGCGATGAGGTGAGCGTGTTTTTGAACGACAAGATTCTCTACCGCGGCC
>JAEHDI010000478.1 GCA_016880505.1 Bryobacterales bacterium
ATCGCGCACCGCGCGGGCGACCTCATCGGATGTTTTCTCGCCCTTGACGATTTCGACCAGCGGCATGAGGTGAGGCGGGTTCCAGAAATGGGTGGTCAGCACCCGTTCCGGACAGTGGCATTTCGATGCGATGGCGGTGATGCTCAGGCTGGAGGTATTCGAGGCCAGGACAGACGACGGCCGCACGAGGGACTCCATGCGGGCGAACAGGTCCTGCTTGAACTCCATGTTCTCGGGACCCGATTCGACGACTAGATCGGCTCCGGAGACTGCCTCGTCGAAGTCTGCCGTCGCGCGCAGTGTGTTGCGAAGTTGTTCGACGCGATCCGAGGTCAGAAGCGCGTTCTCCTCGAGCAAGCGGACCTGCAGGCTCGCTTTTTCGAGTCCGGCCGCCGCGCCGTCCCGCGTACGGGATACGATGGCGACGCGCAGGCCGCCGAGCGCCAATGTCACGGCGATGCCGGGCCCCATCATCCCGGTGCCGATCACCGCAGCGGATTCGAACCGTATCTCACCCATGGGATCTCCCCGGCCGGGCGTAGCCGGCCTTTAAGAGCTTGGCAGGTCGGGAGACCTACCCTACTAACGCGGCGCGTACTTCTGGCGCACCAGAAAGACATAGGATGCGACGCCGGCGAGCAAAAAGATCCAGATGGCCTGCATCGGAGCTTCATAGCTCCCGGTGGTCTGTTTCAGCCATCCCGTCAGCAGCGGCGCGACGATTCCCGGCAAGTTGGCGGCGCAGTTCTGGATGCCGACGATCCGGCCGACCGCGGCCCCAGGAATCAACGTCTGCGTCAGCGCCCAGTAGTTAGCCGTCGTCAGTCCGAGGCCACTCAACGAGAACACAGCGAAGAAGAGCGCAACGGAGTGCGAGTCGGAAAGGGCCCCGAAAATCTCAGTGGAGGCCACCAGGAAGCCTGCGATGGTGAATGCCTTTCTCACCCTGACCGGGTCGCCCCCGCGGTCGATCATCCGGTCGGCCGCCCAGCCGGCGGCGGTCGCCACCACCGCCATGCCCATGAAGCTGAACATCGTGTACCAACCCATCGACTCGAGCGAGAGGTTGCGGCGCTCGACGAAGTACGCGGGCATCCAGGTCATGCAGAAGTAGACGAAGTATTGATAACAGAACGTCCCGATGATCGTGCCCCAGATGACCGGACTCGCCAGAACCCGGAGAAAGGGTACAGACGCGGCAGCATTTTGCACCGCGGCACGCTCGATCTTCCGGTCGTCGTCCTCGACGATCAGCATCCATGGCAGAAGCCAGACAAGACAGCCGAGCCCGAGGATCACGAACATCGGGCGCCAGCCGTAGGCGACGAGTAACCAGGTGGCAAGCGGCGCTCCGAGTGCCGGGCCGGCCTTGGCCGCCGCCATGTACAACCCGACCGCCAGACCACGCTGGTTCTCGGCGCAGTGGAAGCGGATCCATCGCATGCCGGCAGGAGTGACGATCGATTCGAAGATGCCCAGGAGCATCCGCAGCGCGAAGAGCTGCCAGAGAGAGCCTGCCAGCGCCGCCAGCGCCGACATGACGCTCCACAGAAGAAACCCGGCCGCATAGGGAAACTTGACCCCGAACCGGTCCGCCACCCATCCGGCGGGTATCTGGAGGAAAGCGTAAGACCAGAAGAACGCGGAATTGAGCAGGCCGCGATCCTGGTCGGTGAGGTCGAAGAAGTTCTTGAAATCCTGAGACGCAAGCGCAATCGAGAGATTGACGCGGTCGAAATAGGCGATGATCATCCCGAGGCAAAGCAGCCCGATGATTGTCCATCGCCGCGAAGGAGTCATAGTCGCTTCAAGAGAGTGCATCGGCAGCCGTCCCGGTGAACACGAAGCTCCTCAACATATCACACGGGGGAGATCGCAAGGATCGATGGCCTAGCGCGCCCGTTCCTGTGCCACAATGTTGGCTTGATGTGCGAAGCCGTCACCGATCCAGGGGGTCTTCCGGATGGAACTCCGAGTGCTCGCATTCGTTCTTGCAGGCGGCAAGGGAACCCGCCTCTACCCTCTTACGAAGGAGCGCGCCAAGCCCGCCGTACCCTTTGGCGGGAAGTACCGGATCGTTGATTTCGTCCTTAGCAACCTCATCAATTCCGGGATCTACTCGATCTACGTTCTCATCCAGTTCAAGAGCCAGTCGCTGCTCCAGCATCTTCGCGACGGCTGGCAGTTCAGCGGATTGCTGAACGACTACTTCATCATCCCGGTACCCGCCCAGATGCGGATCACCGGCGAAACGTGGTACCGCGGTACCGCCGACGCCATGTATCACAACCTGAACCTGATCGAGCAGTCCCATCCTGACCTGGTGGTCGTGTTCGGCGCGGACCACATTTACAGAATGAACATACGGGCCATGGTGGAATATCACAGGGAGAAAAAGGCGGAGGTGACGATCGCCGCCATACCGGTCGAAAAACGCTGGGCCTCCGAGTTCGGGGTGATCGAAACGGCTGCTGACGGGCGGATTGTCGGCTTTCACGAAAAGAACGCGGACGCCCCGACCATTCCGGGAGATTCGGAACGCGTTTATGCCTCGATGGGGAACTACATTTTCTCCACCGGCAGACTCCTCCACGAACTCAAAGAGGACGCGGAGAACGAGGGCAGCAGCCACGATTTTGGGCGCGACATTCTTCCCTCGCTGGTCGGCCAGTGCGAGATGTTCGCCTACGATTTCGACCGGAACCCCATCCCGGGCGATCCTCCAGAGGTGCGGCCGTACTGGCGCGACGTCGGAACCATCGACGCGTACTTCGAAGCAGCTATGGACCTTCGCTCGGTAGTGCCGGAGCTAAACCTTTACAACAAGCTGTGGCCGGTGCGGACCGCGGGCTATCCAGACCCCCCCGCGAAATTCACGTTCGACGAAGATGGCCGGCGAGGCGAGGCGATCGACTCGATCGTCTCGGGCGGGAGCATCCTGTCGGGCGGTCTGGTGCGCCGCTCGGTCCTACACCGTGGGGTCCGGATTCACACGGGCGCGGTGGTCGAGGATTCGATCGTCTTCGACAACTGCGATATCGGCCGGCGCTGCAAGATCCGGCGAGCCATCATCGACAAGAATGTGACGCTTCCGCTGGACACCGTGATCGGCTACGACCCGGAATCGGACGAGCGCAACTACCACGTCTCGGAGGGCGGCATCGTGGTGGTCGAGGGAGGGCGCACTCCGGTGGACATCGCGAGAGTGAGACTGTAGGAGGGGCGGCGCGGCGGGATCAGGGCGAAATTCGTGTCAGGGCTGTCTTGGACAAGGCTCCAGCGCGTGATGCCGGCCGTCCGCCCCATGCAGACCCAGGCGTTCGTGGTCCAGTAGACCGTCCCGCCGGGAGCGTAAGGCTGCGACACCCGCTTCACCTTGCCGAGCGGCGAGCAGGCGCAGGGGGCGTACTCCGTCTCCACCACCGACTTCGTGCCGGTCCCATCCCCGCTCTCCACCTTGATTGTACGGCCAAGGCCGTCGTAGGTGCTCTTCACCCAGCGGCCGTTGGTG
>JAEHDI010000479.1 GCA_016880505.1 Bryobacterales bacterium
ACGACGGTGTGCTCGAATGCTCCCGCGATGGCGCGATCGGCCGTGTAGATGAACTCGGAATAGAGGGCCGGCGAAAGCAGCGCGGCCGCGTCCTCCTGAAACCAGATCGTCTTGCCGGGACACCACAACGAATACATCATGTTTCCGGTGCCGCCATGGAACAGAGGCAGGCGGTCGAGCAGGTAGTGTCCGAACGAGATCCAGAACAGTGCGAGCCTCTCCGCCACTCCGCGGACCTCCTCCGGAGCGTCGATCATCCTTAGAACGAATCCTTCCCCGCCGTAAAGGGCAGATAGCAGATCTGAAACGCCGCGCATCAGAGTCACGCCCACGGGGTAACGCCCCGCGCTGAGGTCGCTCAGAGCGGGAATGAACTCGAGCATCTTCGCCACCCACGGGTCGTCCGGTGAGAACTCAGGAACGGCTGGCTTGGCGGTGAAGGAGGGCGGCGGCGTTGAGCGTGTGGAACCGGTGACATGATCGGCGACAACACCGCAACCGAGCGCCGCCTCCACCCACGGCATGCCGAAGAACGGTGCCGCGGACCAGACTAGGTCGCCGCCCGCTTCTTCGTGCAGACGGAACAGCCGTTCCGTGTCGTCAAGATAGTCGGTAACCACAATGTCTTCGGGCCAGACCGGTCCCTGCGGCAACTTGCGGCACCCGTTCCGGTAGCGGTGCAGAGGATAGTAGGAACCGAGAGTGAATCCGATCAGCGGGCGGTCGTTTCGGCGTTGGAACCACTCGGCCAGCCGGTCGAGCCGTTCCTCGAGAGGCAAACTCATCGAGAGCTCCGAATGGGAGTATACATCGGCGCCTGGGACCTGTCCGACGTTGCGAGGGGATCAGGGAGGCCGGCACACCCGTCCTGCTCAAGAAAGACGCATCTCAAAAGGCCGCAACGCCGCGCCGTAAACGTCTATCGCATGGGCAGCACCCGCCTGCGGTAACATCCTGCTGCGACCCGTCAAATAAAAAGACTCGTCCGTGACTTCAATGAATCGGCAAGGAAGCTGGCAACTCCGGCGCACTCCAGGCCGGCGACGAGCTCTGACTCGCTGATCCCCATCAGGTCCCGAGACATCTCGCAGGCGATCATTCGTACGCCCAGTTCGCGCGCGAGGGAGATCATCTCCTCGAGCGATCTGACGTTCTTCTCCTTCATCATCGACCGCAGCATCATCCGATCTGAAATGTCCGCCAACCCGGCGGAAGTCTAGTTCACCGGAGGTTCCGCAGTGCCTGAACCGGAATTTCCGTTTAGGCCTGGATTTCCCTTTTGCCTTCCCGGATAGGATCATCCTACGCCCAGCCGCCTACCCCGGGCGGGAGCCCGAACCAGCGCTGGAGCCGGCTGGATCCGAAATGGGCCTTCTCTGCGACGAGCGCCTCGGATGGCTCCTGGAAGGTGCCCGTGGGTTTTGGGCCGCTCAGAAAGTCCACGTCAACGCGTCCGACCTGGCCGTGGCCGAACTCCACATAGCAAGAGCCAGCCCCCTTGTAAGCCTCGGGTGACGGCCCTCCGCGGAGCTGCGCGATGA
>JAEHDI010000480.1 GCA_016880505.1 Bryobacterales bacterium
GTCGAGCGCGACTGCAGCTCGGCATGGCGCGCGCGCACCTCGCGCCGCGCCTGCAGCCGGGCGAGCTCCCATTCCTTCATGCTGATCCTGCCGTCGCGGTCGAGGTCGAAGCGCTCATGCAGTTGCCGCTGGTCCGTTTTCCATTGCGCGAGCAGCGCGCCCACATCGGCACGCTCGTCGCCGGGCGCGACCGCCGCGGCGGTGGTGGTGCGGAACTCGCCGATGGCGTAGATGACGGACTTTGTTCGCAGCAGCCATTCGGTGTGGCGGCGGTCGTTTTCCTCCCAGTTCTTGCGGTCGTGGGTGAGGACTTCCGCGCCCTCCGGGGAGATCACGCACGGGCCGGTGTCATCTATCAGCAGGAACTGCTCCACGCTCGAGCCGCTGTCCACCGTCCGCCACTTGTCGTTCGAGCCTTTTTCCTCAATCTGGTACGAATACCAGCAGCACGCTGTCCGGCTCAGCTTGCTCAGGACCGGCTCACCGGGAAGGAGCTCGGTGCGCCCGAAGAGCTCGACGTATCCCTGTGCGGCGGAGGCGACCCGGGAGGTGGGGAGATCGTGGATGTGGCGGTAGCGCCGGTAGTTCGCGATCCAGGCAAAGAAGCTCACCCCCGACATGGCGAGCAAGGCATAGGGCCAGACTTGCGCGCTTTCGGCCTGGATCGCGACCCCGAGGATGACAACGTGAGTGACGCCCGACAGCCATCCGGGCTGGTGCAGGCGCGACGAGCCAAAGGTTATCGCCACCTACCGCCTGCGCGGGAATGACGGAAGTCTCTCAGGAACCGAACAGTTTCTTGACGTCGACGTCGGCCTTCTCCTCGCCCTGGAATTCGAGCAGCGGGGCCGGCTTGAAGTTGAACATGCCGGCGATGATCGAATCCGGGAACTGCTCGATGCGGACATTGTTGACGTTCACCGATTCGTTGTAGAACTCGCGGCGGTCGGCGATGCCGTTCTCGAGGCTCGAGATGCGCGTCTGCAGCTGCTGGAAGGTCTGATTGGTCTTCAAATCGGGGTAGGCCTCCGCCAGCGCGAAGAGGCTCCCCAGCGTCGCGCGCAGCGCGCCTTCGGCCTGGCCGAGCTGCGGGATGTTCTGGGCCTCGCGCGCCGCGAACACCTTGGAGCGCGCCTCCATCACCTTGGTGAGCGTCTCCTGCTCGAACTTCATGTACTGCTTGCAGGTCTCGACCAGCTTCGGCAGCTCGTCGTGGCGCTGCTTCAGCAGGACATCGATGTTGGCCCAGGCCTTGGAGACATTGTGCTTCACCTGGACCAGGTTGTTGTAGAGCATGATCGCGTAGGCCACGAACGCCGCCAGCACGCCCAGCACGATGATGGTTCCGATGCCCATGCAATTCTCCTTTGCAGGCGAATGCCTGCGGTGATTCTATACCACCGGCATAACAGGAACTATGCGAGATACCAAACAGTAGTATGAATTCCCCTTGTGTCTGAAAAGGGGTCGCACAGCGAAGCCGCGGGGGTGGTGGGAACATCTGACACGAAACGGACAGTGATCTAAATCACATTCCCTCCTTATTGAGGACATGCCTCCTATGGGCGATGGGATACTTGCCCCGCGAAATGCATGCCTTCCGGTGATCTACTTTGCCGAGTAAACGGCGTTGTTGGGGAAGCCATCGGCGTCCAGCCGTCCGCATTGACCCTGGGGGAAAGAATAGCCGCAACTCGAATACAGAATCTCGCACTCGCTGCTTTATTTTTCCTTGCGATACGCTGACGGAGAATCACGATGCCCTGTCTGTTCAATCACAGATGGATATACGACTTCAGGCTCTACTATGTCCATCGAAAATGCCAGTTCTGTAATAGGGCGGAACGCCATGTTAGGTATAAGGAGTCGGTGTATACGACCTGGGGGCCCGTCAGAGTGTGCACGAACATTGAATCGGAACCGGGGCAGCTGGTTCAGAAACGTTCTCCTATGTTCGTCCGCCTGGCCCACTCATTGGGACTCATGTGAACTGAAGCGAGCGACGGGACCAGGACTTTGGCGTGATCGACCCGGGGGTTGAGGGGTCCAACCACGATCCACACAGTTACCAGGAGTAGTGGACCGTGTACCGCACGGTGGCCTCGCCGCCGGCGGCGATCTTCACTGGAAAGTGCACGGTGCGCGCGTCCTGCTTCTCGAAGTCGTGGGTTTTCGCGGTGATCTGCCAGTTCGTCCAGCGGTAGAGGTTTTCCTTCACGATCACCTTGA
>JAEHDI010000481.1 GCA_016880505.1 Bryobacterales bacterium
CGGATAGAAGATATCTTGTTGCGATGATCACCGAGATCGGGGATTTGCTCGCCGGGAGCGAAGCACTGTTCCCAGCCGTGGTAAAGGCCATGTTCGTAGACGCAGACACGATCCCTGCCCGATTGTGCGGCAGCGCTCAATGAAAGCACCGTAATCACCGCCCCAAGCAGGACCAAAGTACGCATTAAGTTCTTCATAACTGGCTCCTTGGTCAATAGACGGCTCCACTCGGATTTCGTTGAAACCGAAATGGCATCTGGACCGCCCGGGGTAAGATACAACTGGGTCATAACCTGTGCAAGAATAGCGGGCCGTGAAGCAAGTCCAATCTCCCTGGCGGCGAAGAATTAAACGTCTTATCGTCGTTGCGGGCATCGGGGTCGTTTTATTCCTGTTCGTGGTGGTGCCCGTGGCATTGTCGTTTCTCATCACCAATAGCCATTTTCGCTTTCCGGAACGCGGGGCCAGGGACCCAGAAGCCCTTGGATTGAAGGTCCAGAACGTGGAGTTCCGGAGCGACGACGGCATTGTCCTTCGTGGATGGTGGAACCCCGGCGACGCCGGCAAGCCCGTCATCGTTTTCGTTCATGGTCTGAATCGCTCACGGCTCGAACATCTCGAACGTGCCGCGGAGTCCAGCCGCCGCGGCTATGGCGTGCTGCTGTTCGATCTGAGGAACCATGGAGAAAGCGGGCGCGCCTACACCACGCTCGGCATCACGGAAAGCCACGACGTTTGCGCGGCCCGCGACTTTCTCCGCAAGGAGGCCGCGGGACGGCCCCAGGTACTATGGGGCGTTTCTCTTGGCGCCTCTACTGGGCTGCTCGCCGAGCGGCGTTGCCCGGGCTCTGCCGCGATCATATCGGACAGTTCGTTCCTGTCTTTCTCCGAAACCATCAAGCATCACTTCACGCTCGTCTTTCGTCTTCCCTCGTTCCCAATCGCCAACATGATCATCGCGTTGACAAGCTGGAGAATGGGATTCCGTGTTGCGGACGGCGACGTTGAAGCGGCTGTGGCAGCGCTCGGCGACGTCCCGATCCTTTTTATTGCCGGCGGGGCTGATGTGAGAATGCCGCCGGAACTCGCGAAGCGTCTCGCATCTCGCGCGTCTAATCCGGCGACGCAACTCCTTATTGTGCCCGACGCGGGGCATGGGCAGGCCTTCGCACACGACCGCGAGACTTACTTGCGAACGTCGTTTGAATTTCTCGAGCACGCCGTGAACACGCGACATTAGCCGTGATCGAGCATCTCAAGAACCTCGTTCTTCTCACCGCCCTCGCGTTTCAGCAACCTGTACCAAACGGAACATTGGCCGTGGTTGTTCGCAATGAGGCGAAACCGATCGCGCAAGTCGAGGTCCAGGCGGGCGCCCAGATTGCGCTGACGAATGAGCGCGGGGAGGTGGCATTTACGCTGCCGGCCGGAGTCATCGAGATGCGCTTCCACCGCGTCGGCTTTTCCGACCGGACACAGCGTGCCACCGTCGTCGCTGAGCAGACGACACGAATCGACGTGGAGCTCGAAGCGCAGTCGGTTCTCGAAGAGGAAATCATCGTGACGGCCACTCGTGCCAACACACGCATTGAGGACGAACCCCTGCGTGTCGAGATCGTCGACCAGGAAG
>JAEHDI010000482.1 GCA_016880505.1 Bryobacterales bacterium
ACTTTCCCCATTTAGCAAAGTTCGGGCCATAACGTCCAAGTTGTGCACGTGTTCAATGTTGGCATCGACCGAAAATCACTTCGGCCTGAACCCACGCGTGGGTTTCAAATCCCCATAACGGCGCGCTCGCCCGCGGTTTCCTACACTCGGCTGTGAATCGGCGTGCAATTTTGACCCCCTGATGGGGGTAATCGGCGTCCAAAATTGACCCTCCCCCAGTGATGAAGCGAATCACCGCCTGCTCGGCCAGTAGCACGAGCGGGTGGTTGGGGGATGTTGACGGTGGAGACGATTGGCCGGATCCGGCGGGGTCACTTCAGCGGCAAGACGATCAGGGAGCTGTCGCGCGAGCTTCGGGTATCGCGCAACACGGTGCGGAAGATTCTGCGCACGGGAACTACGACCTCCTCGTATGAACGTAAGACTCAACCGCTGCCGCAACTCGGGCCCTTTCGGGCGGCACTCGACGGACTTCTGGACGCCAACGCGGCCAAGTCCGAACGCGAGCGGCTGACGCTGATCCGTCTGTTCGAGGAACTGCGCGGGCAAGGTTACGAAGGCGGCTACGATGCGGTGCGCCGCTACGCGCGGCGCTGGGAGCGGGCTCACGCGGCATCGAAGGCGGACGCCTATGTGCCGCTCTACTTCGCGCCGGGCGAAGCCTACCAGTTCGACTGGAGCCACGAGATCGTGGTCTTGGGCGGGATCACAACGAAGGTGAAGGTGGCGCATGTGCGGCTCTGCCACAGCCGGATGCCGTTCGTGCGGGCCTATCCGCGCGAGACACAGGAGATGGTGTTCGACTCCCACGAGCGTGCCTTTGCTTTCTTCAAAGGCGCCTGCTCGCGCGGCATCTACGACAACATGAAGACGGCGGTGGATGCGGTGTTCGTGGGCAAAGACCGGTTCTTCAACCGCCGCTTCCTGCAGATGTGCAGCCATTATCTGGTCGAGCCCGTCGCCTGTACGCCCGCGGCCGGCTGGGAGAAGGGCCAAGTCGAGAACCAGGTCGGCCTGATACGGGAGCGCTTCTTCACGCCGAGGCTGCGGTTCAAAAGCTACGAGGAGATGAATGCTTGGCTCTTGGATCAGTGCATCGCCTACGCCAAAGCACATCGCCATCCCGAGCTGCGCGACCACACGATCTGGTCGGTATTTGAAGAGGAGCGCTCCCAGCTTGTCTCCTATCGCGGCCCCTTCGATGGCTTCCACGCCGTGCCGGCGTCGGTGTCGAAGACCTGCCTGGTGCGCTTCGATTCCAACAAATACTCGGTGATGTCCGCGGCCGTGGGCCGCCCCGTTGAGGTCCACGCCTACGCCGATCGGATCGTGATCCGCCAGGATGGCGAGATCGTGGGTGAACATCCTCGCCAGTTCGGGCGTGATAAGACCGTCTATAACCCGTGGCACTACGTCCCTGTTCTGGCGAGGAAGCCCGGAGCGCTGCGCAACGGCGCACCGTTCAGGGATTGGGTTTTGCCTGCCTCCCTGGAACGGGTGAGGCGCAAGCTTGCGCTCTCCGATCCCGGCGGCAGGCAGATGGTCGACGTCCTCGCCGCCGTGCACAGCGACGGATTGCCGGCTGTGGAGGCCGCTTGCGCCGAGGCGCTCAAGGCCAACGTCCATTCCGCCGATGTGATCCTCAACATCCTGGCGCGTCAGCGCGAACCCGCGCGGGCGCTCACCATCCTCACCCCGGATGCGCTGCGCCTGCGTCATGAGCCGGCCGCAGATTGCGCCCGTTACGACAACCTTAAGCGGGCAAGCTGATGGAACGTCACGAGATCATGGACCTGATGACGGAATTGCAGCTCCACGGGATGCGGGGTGCCTTCGACGAAGTGATCGGCAACGGGCTCAAGCGCAAGCATCCCGTGCAGCAGATTGTCGCCGACCTCCTCAAAGCCGAGATCGCCGAGAAGAAGGCCCGCTCGATCAAGTACCAGATGACTGTCGCCAAATTGCCGCTCGCCAAGGAACTCGCCGACTTCACCTTCGCCGGCACGCCCATCAACGAGAACCTGGTGCGCGATCTTGCCGAAGGCTCCTTCCTCGAGAACCAACGCAATGCCGTCTTCGTCGGCGGCACCGGAACCGGCAAGAGCCATCTGGCCATCGCCATCGGGCGCCATTGCATCCGCGCCGGTAAGCGCGGTCGCTTCTACAACGTGGTCGATCTCGTCAATCGCCTCGAAGCCGAAGCCCGTTCCGGCCGTCAGAGCCGGATCGCCGATCAGCTCTCCCGTCTCGACTTCGCCATCTTCGATGAACTCGGCTACTTGCCCTTCGCCCAATCCGGCGGCCAGCTCCTCTTCCACCTGATCAGCAAGCTCTACGAGCGCACCTCGATCGTCGTTACCACCAACCTCGCCTTCGGCGAGTGGCCCTCCGTCTTCGGCGACGCCAAGATGACTACCGCACTCCTCGACCGCCTCACCCATCATTGCGATATCGTCGAGACCGGAAACGAAAGCTGGCGCTTCAAAAACCGCGCCTGATCCTTCTCGCCTACGAGCAGCCCACAGCTATCCCCGCGCGCTACGCTGCGCTCCGCCATGGCTCCGCTACGCGCGCGGGTCCCCTCTGTGGACTGCTCTCCACTCCAATACCCGGGGTCACTTTTGCACGCCGATACAGGGTCAGTTTTGCGCGCCGATTGACATCCGGTCGCTTGCCGACACTTGGGCGGACACCACAACAGCACACGGCCGGCTGATTCTGACTGTGCTCGCGGGGCTCGCAGAATTCGAGCGCGAACTTATCCGTGCTCGAACGGGCGAAGGACGCGCACGAGCCAAGGCAAGGGGCATCAAGCTGGGTCGCAAGCCGAAACTGACACCGCACCAGAGACGCGAGGCCATCAAGCGCCGGGACACCGGCGAGGCGCTGATCGAAATCGCGCGTAGCTACAACGTCAGCCACAGCACGATCTCACGGCTTACCGCTGCACCGTCGTAATCGGCGCCGACGCTAACGCCAGAGCCGCGAGTTCCTGCATCAGTGTCGATGGCCGCATGGACGATTTTTCTCTGGTCGTACGTTATCCACCTTTAGGCAGGGTATTACGTTCAGCGCCTTGGCATGGCAGTGGCGAGCCCTGCAGATGGAACAGGTGAGTTTTTCCCCGGCCGGGCAACAGGTCCTCTAAGGCATCAACGCTTGTGCTGCGCCGTCGAACTTCCAGCCTTAGGGCTCAGATCGAGCAGTAGTGGACCCGCAGAGAAAAGAGAGTCGCATTCTGAATCGTCGATGAGGCCGTACTTTAGTAGGAAATAAAATAAGCGAAGTAGGCGTTCTGAAGATAACGTCTGAACCTGTGTGCAAGATCATCTGCACTCGAGAAGAGAGAG
>JAEHDI010000483.1 GCA_016880505.1 Bryobacterales bacterium
AAGACCGGCGAAAGCGTGGTGATCGGCGACGCACTAAGGGATGAGCGCTTTTCCGACGACCCCTACGTCAGGTCAGCCAAACCGAGGTCGATCCTGTGCGTCCCCGTAGTGCACCAAGGGAAGCTCGGCGGCATCCTCTACCTCGAAAACAATCTGGCCGCGGATGCTTTCAAGGCCGACCACATCCGAGTCATCCAGATCCTGTCGTCACAGGCAGCGATCTCTCTGGAAAACGCACGAATTTACGGAGAGATGAAACAAGAAGTCGCACGACGGCGCCAGGTAGAGGAGGAACTTCGATCGGCGCTTGCCGAGGTGGAAACGCTACAGAAGAGGCTGGAGGCCGAAAACGTCTATCTCCAGGAGGAGATTCGCAAGGAGCACAATTTCGAAGAGATCATCGGGAACAGTCCGGCTCTGCTCGAGCTGCTCCAAAAGCTGGAGAAAGTAGCGCCGGCCGACTCTGCCGTGCTGATCTGTGGGGAAACGGGGACCGGCAAGGAGTTGGTTGCCCGTGCGGTGCACAACCGGAGCCGCCGCCGCGATCGCCCGCTGGTCAAGGTGAACTGCGGCGCAATCTCGGCGGGCCTGGTAGAGAGCGAACTTTTCGGACACACCAAAGGCGCCTTTACAGGCGCCCTCGAACGTCGCACCGGGCGCTTCGAGCTGGCGGATGGCGGCACTCTGTTCCTCGATGAAGTCGGCGAGCTGCCGCCGGAGACACAGGTGAAACTACTGCGGGTTCTTCAGGAGGGGGAATTCGAGCCGGTCGGCAGCAGCCGGACGCAGCGTGTCGATGTACGGATCATCGCGGCCACCAACCGCGACTTGGCTGAAGCAGTTCGCGCAGGCTGTTTCCGGTCCGACCTGTTCTATCGCTTGAACGTTTTTCCGTTGGAGGTACCCCCTCTCCGAGAGCGGCGAACGGACATACCGCAACTGGTAATGTTCTTCGTGTCTCGTTTCGCCAAGAGGTTCGGAAAAGCAGTAGAGGGCGTCTCGCAGGACGCCATGGATCAGCTGGTGAACTACTCCTGGCCGGGCAATATCCGCGAGCTTCAGAATCTCATCGAGCGTGCGGTGGTCCTTTCCCCAGGTCCGGTCCTGGCATTGGAGCGCAACCATTTGGCGCCCTTCGCCGGTAACCCGGCCGTCGGTGCTTCTATCGTTCGCGTGGCAGAACCAACCTCGCCTGATGCTGTACAGGCAGAGCCGCCAACCGCCATCGACCAAGTAGAACGCCGGCACATTCTGGCTGTGCTCGAGAAGGCAGGATGGGTGATCGAGGGACCGGGCGGCGCAGCGAAACTGCTCAACCTCCACCCCAACACCCTCCGTAGCCGGATGAAGAAACTCGGGATTCAGCGTGCCCGCCACGCTATATCGTAGCGTCCAGAGGGCCACCTTACCGCCCCCACGACATTTCGTGGCCACGACAGCGTACACGTACTGATTCGCAAGGACTTAATTCCAATCTGACCGGTCCACCATTGGCATCCGGCGTGCGATGAGTTGCTACAAGAACGGGAACCGAAGATGTTGAGGATCTCAGAGGGCACCATGGGAAGCGATTCCATCACGTTTCTGATAGAAGGACGTGTGATCGGTCCCTGGGTGGTGGAACTCAGAACTTTCTGCGAACGGTTTCTGGGCAAAGGCTACCGGCTCACTCTCGATCTTGGCGACGTGTCGTTTGTCGACCGGGACGGTGTGGCCGCTCTCCGCGACCTGGTAAGCCGAAAGGCCACCTTGATCAACTGCCCGCTTTTCCTGGCAGAACAGTTGAAGAACTCTGGGTCCTGACCAACGCTTCAGTCCCGACTTGTAGAGGGGAACTGTATGACGACTCAAGCGGACAAATCCGAACGCCTGGGGAGCTTCGAAGACCTCGCTCTGCCGCACACACGAGACTTGTTCCGGACGGCGTCCTCGATCCTGGGCAACGCGGCGGAAGCCGAAGATGCGGTGCAGGAAGCGTACTTGCAGGCGTGGAAATCGTTCGATCGGTTCACGCCCGGAACGAACTGCCGCGCCTGGCTCTTCGGCATCCTCTTCCATGTGATTTCACATCAGCGCCGAAAGTGGCTGAGCCGTGTCGTCTTGTGCGAGCCAAAGACATTTGAGGACACCACGCCTTACGCCGCTCCTGTGCCCGAGAATCTCACCGACCAGGAGGTTCTGTCGGCCTTCCG
>JAEHDI010000484.1 GCA_016880505.1 Bryobacterales bacterium
ACCGTCAACGTCACCGTCTTCATCATCCGCGGCGACATGCCACGACGAGTCGGTGGCAGGCCGATCGAACACGCAGCAATCACACAGGCGATCGGAAACAAGCCCAGTCCGTACCGGTAGGCGAAGTACGAGAGGGTGGCCTTGATGAACAGAGAGATCGCCAGCAGTGATGATGCGGTGAGAATGAGTAAGAACAGGAATACCGTTCGGCGCTTCAGAAACAAAGCGACGGCCCCCGCCAGTTGCAGCAGGAGCCAAAGAGCCAGGAGAAGTAATGTTCCGAAGGACAGCGGGCCGGCATACATGCCCGGCACGGCAAGCAGCATTGCTGGCGACCAGATGGCGGAAAGACTCACCGCGCGGGTCATACCGCCCGAGATCATGTAGAAGGCAACCCACGCGAGCCACAGGACAAGGAGGACGGACATCGTCAGCATCATTCGCATCGGTCCGGTGGCAGGCCTGTGCGTGCCGTTGGGTTTCAAAACGAAGCGGTACCAAAGGGCGGCAAGAATCTGCCCACCAAGATGGAACACGAAGATGGTGTGTGTCGCGAGACCCAGCGCGGCGGAAGCGCCGTAGAGCATCCAGTGCAGCCGCCGGTCCGTTTGAAGAGCGCGGTACAGACAGACGGTGGAGACTGCCGAGGCAAGCATCAGGAGTGTGTAGGCGTTTCCGTCGGAGAAGTAGCGGAGCGCGCCGGGAGTAAGAACGAAGAAGGCGCCGGCGAGTGCTCCCACCGCCGGACCGCCGGCAATCCTTCCGAGAGCGAAGACGGCGAGCGTCGCCAGAAAGCCAAAGACCGCCGACGGCAGCCGCATACCGCCCGGGCTGTCATCGACCGAATACACCCAGCGGACCACAACGAAGAAGGCCGGTGGGTACGCTTTCAAATCCATGGCGGACTTGACGAGCCCGCCGAACGTTGGTTGCCTCGCGATGATGTCGGTGAGCGACTCGTCGTACCACACGGAATGGCTCATGTGGCTCACCGCGAAAATCAGACCAAGCGTCGCAGCGATCAGGGCCAGCAGAACACATAGGGCCGCTCTGCGCGTCGGCTGAGTCACGGGCGTACGTCCAGGATCATTCTGCGATAGGAGGTCAGCGGGGGCGAACCGCTGTCCGTGGCTTCCAGGATCACGTGAATCTCCGCTCCGGCCGAGCCGGTTGGGATCCGTGCTTTGGCCCGTTCCCGTTCAGCCCGCTCGATGACGGCCTGCTCGGAGAGCCTTCCGGCCTCGCGGTAAATCCACCAGCGATACGACACGTGGTCGCCGTCGGGGTCCGAAGAGCCGGCGGCGTTGAGCGGAACGTTCGCGCCAGGGCGCGTCTGCTTTCGGACGACGTCGCGGCTGGGTTTGCTGTCCAAGACGACCAACGGAGGATGATTCGCTTCGCGGTAGCCCTTCACACACCAGTCCATGCGAGCCTGGAAGTCATTCTGATACGCGGGGCGCCAACGCCAGACGGTGGCGCGAGCGTCAGTTACAGATGCAGTGGAGTCCTGCGCGTCCCTGTAGAGGCGTCCCGAAGCATGGCGGAAGCGGCCTCCCCAGCAACCCCATTCGGGGTGCTCCGGATCGCTCAGGCCGTTCGGCAGGAAGTAGAACCAGGATGGCGTGTCGCCTTCCTTTAGAACGCCATGCGGATTTGGGGCAGTCCAAGTCTTGAGCGGATAGAGTGCTCCGAGAGGGCCACGGCCCGTTTTCACGTGGGCGTTGATCCAGTCCAGTGAGGTAAGCGATTCGTCGCCGCCGAGGTACATCCCACGGTACGCACCTTGGCGCCGGTCGACGCCGTCGGGCTCCATGCTCAGAACATAGAACCGTTCCGGAAAGTTGGCGATGATCCAGGGGCCGGTGTCGTCCTGGTGTGCGATCGAATGGACTCGCAGCCGGCCGACGAGCCGGTTCAGCCCGTCGCGGCCGCGGTCGCTGCGGACGCGCCAGAGCGCCTGAGCCAGTTCCGTGGATCCACCCCAGATGGTAATGTTCAGCGGCCGTGGGTCGGGCCGGTCTGCGAGTTTGATGATCCACCGGGAGCCTTCGGTGTCCTTGTCGTGGCCGAGTTGTCCGACGCCGCGCTTCGGATTGCCGGACTTGATGCAATCGAGCAGGCGTTCCACCGGAGGATAACCGGCCGCGTGCAGCGAAAGCGTGCCGCGAACCCGGCCGTATGCTTCGACAACCTCCCGGATCAGTTCCGGCTTCACGATGTCCACGCCGAGTTCACCGGGCGTTCCAGCCGCGCTCGCAATGAGGCCCTCGATGTCGAACTCGTTCGAGTACGTCATCAGCCGGATCAGAGATTGGGTGTCGTCGGGATCTCCGCCGATGTCCGTCAGGACGAGCAGGCGCGGCTTGGCGCCCGGCTGCGCAGTGAGACCGGCAACCGCCGTGAGGATCGTAAGAATGAGGCAGCGGCAGGGCAGGGGCACTCTTATTGGCCTCTGGTATACAGGTCGATCACTCGTTCGATGGCCCGCCTGCAAACCGAGCAGAAACCCACTTCGTCTCTCGTGAACCTGATGCAGTCCACCTGCGGGCGGTAGTATCCGCGCGGTTCGTAGATCGCGCCTTCGAAGGCGCCGACCTTGCCGGCGTACCGTTCGGCCTTGAGAAAACGGGTGAGGTGCCCGCGCTCCTCGCGGAAAAGCGCTTCCATGTCAGATTCAGGCTGGTTCCCGGACCGAATCGCGTGGCGCTTTTCCTGAACATTCTTCTGGGAGGACTCAAACTCGTCCTTGGACCACGGGGTCGGCAGGGGGATGCCCGGCGTGAGCAGTTCCTTCCACCGGGATGCCTTCGGGTTG
>JAEHDI010000485.1 GCA_016880505.1 Bryobacterales bacterium
AGCATGGGCCTGAATCCCGGGCTGTTTGCTGAGGAACGCCACTGCGGAAAGCAGATCGCCGGCAAGCTCATCGCCGCCTGCCGCCATGTAGTCCCCCGACGATCCGCCGATCCCGCGGGAGTCCAGGCGAAGCGTGGCGATTCCGTGACGGGCGAGATGATCGGCGATCACGAGGAACGGTTTGTGCCCCATGATCGTGTCGTCGCGATCGACCGCTCCGGCGCCCGGAACGAGGATCGCGCACGGAGCGCGGCCGTCACCTTTCGGCAGGGTCAGCGTTCCTGCGAGCGTGACCTGCCCGGCGGAGCTGGTGAAGGACACATCGCGGGAAGTGTAGGGAAACGGCGGCTGCGGCGTTTGAGGCCGTTTGGGCATGTCGGCCGTCTGTGCGGCCATGCCCGCGGCAAACGCGAGTGCGGGCCAAATCAAAAGGGATCGAAAAAGGACGTTTAGGAACATAAGAGCCCTCGCTGTGTGTGGACACCACGCCGGCGGGCGAAGTTCCGCGTACGGGGTTCGTGTCGGCAACCAGCTACGCCGGAAGCCTCAGCGCAAGACACGGTGCACGGAAAGAGATCAGCGAGGCCCTGTGCCCTGGCCTCGAACGTTGAGCGGGCGTCAGCTCCGAGATATTCTGAGTCCCAGCCATCGTCTGGCTACGCGGCTATAGCTGACGATCGCCCGACCGGAAGTCAGCCGCTTGTCGCTAGGCGGGGCGGAGAGGGAAATCACCGATGAGCATCGAACTTGCACGTAACGCTGTCCTGTGGTGCGCGATCATCAACTACGCGCTGCTGGTGGTCTGGTTCCTACTGTACACGCTGGCACATGAGTGGCTGTATCGGCTTTGGGGCACATGGTTCCGTCTGAGGACCGAGCAGTTCGACATGATTAGCCTCGCCGGGATCATGCTTTACAAAATAGGCATCATCCTGTTCAACCTAGTGCCGTACGTTGCCCTGTCGATCGTCCGATGAGTGTGTGTTGGTTCACTTTCCTGCTTTGCCGTATTGGAGGACCGTCACCTTCTCGAGGGTGACGAGGCCGCTGCCCATCATGGTGTCCAAAACGGGCAGAAAAGCGTCAATTTTGGCCTCGGAATCGACAATTTCGATCACAATTGGCAGGTCTTCGGACAGGCGCAAGATCTTCGCGGTGTGCAGGCGGCTCGAATGGCCGAAGCCCATCGGCCCCCGGAGCACGGTCGCGCCCCCAAGGTGCATCTCACGCGCCTTAAGGACGACGGCTTCGTAAAGCGGCTGGTGCCCGTGACGGTCATTCTCGCCCAGGAAGATCCGCAGCAGAACTGCGTCCAGTGGAATCTGCATCGCGCAACCCTACCTTTCATTGAGCGCCGTCGCCAGCGCGTACCCGCACCAGACGCCGGCGAGGCACAAGATCACTGTCCCGAGGACGTTCCCGAGCACCCACCCCCACTCCCCGTCGCGGGGCGCGCGCGCGCGCCGAGGTTGAGGGTCTCCAGGCTGAACGTGGAAAACGTCGTGAAGCCGCCGCAGAAACCGGCCATGACGAATTGCCTTGTGGACGACGGAACCAAGAGCCGGCCGTCGGGAGAAGTCAGCGTCGCGAAGAAACCGATGAAGGCCGATCCGATGACGTTGACGGCCAATGTCCCCCACGGGAAGGTCTCGCCGAAGAGGCGGGCCGGGATGCCGTACGACCAGTAGCGGGCGGCGCCACCGATGGCGCTGCCGAGGGCAATCCAGAGATAAATCAAATGAAGATTCGCCCTTGTCGATGATAAACAAAAAGGGCGATACGGCTGGGTTCAGGCGAGGAAGCGGCGGAGCAGGTCGGCGGCGATGCGGGCGTTAGCCTCCGCCTCAGCGCTGAGGCCGGCGCCCTGCCCGAAATCGATGCCGGGCACTCGGCACAGCCAGGCGCCGCCGCGAAAGGAAAAAAGGCTGCGCGAGAGCGCCACGAGTTCAGCGGGCCGCACGACGTGCGTGAGCGGGTTGTCCGAGCGCTCTTCGACCTTCTCGAGGCGCGGCTCTCCAGGAGCCACGTCGGCGTCGATGATGATGACCGTTTCCGCCGGAGCGATCTCTTCCGCCATTTCGGGGGTGAGCTGATGGCAGGAGCGGGTCACCGCTTCGGTGGGCGGTTCCAGCAACTCGAGGACGCGGTGGGCCACGCCGTCGTC
>JAEHDI010000486.1 GCA_016880505.1 Bryobacterales bacterium
AAGGCGAAGACTCTGCTACCGTAGAGCGTTTCCTGACAAAGGACGCCCACCGCGGAAAGAGAGCTTCGCCCATGACCAGAGTAACAAGCATCTTCAGCCAGTTGCTGCAGTTGTTCCCCCGCGCGGAATTCGACGCCTTGGTCCGGAAGCATCGGGCCGAGCGCCACGCGCGCGGCTTCACCTGCTGGGGCCAGTTGGTGGCCATGCTGTTCTGCCAACTCGGCCGGGCGCACTCGCTACGGGAGATCGGCAACGGTCTGGCAGCCTCGGAGGGCAAGCTCAAACACCTGGGCCTGAGGGATGCGCCGCGACGATCTACGCTCAGCTACGCCAACGAACATCGCCCCTGGCAGCTGTTCCGCAGCGTCTTCGAGCAGCTCTACGCCCGTTGTGTGGTCGAGGCGCAAGGAAGAACCGGACAGCGATTCTCCTTGCCGGGAAGACTGCTGTCCATGGACTCCACCATGATCAGCACCTGCACGAGCCTGTTCGAATGGGCCCGCTACACGCGGCGCAAAGGGGCGGTGAAACTGCACCTCCTGCTCGACCACGATGGCTACCTGCCACAGTTCGCTGTCATCACCGACGGCCTGCGTTCCGACCTCAGCGTAGGCATGAGCATGCCCTTTGAGCCCGGCGCCACGGTAGTTTTCGATCGTGCTTACTACCGTTTTGGCTGGTGGTTGAGCCTGACGCGCCGCCACGTATTCTTCGTGGGACGGCGGAAAGAAAATGCCCGGTTCACGGTCTTGCGCCAGAACCCCGTGGCGCCAGGCACCGCCATCCGCAAAGACGAGGTGATCGTGGCGCCCGGTCAGAAGCGCGCGGGCGAGGAGGCCCACTTCCGCCGCATCGAGCTCTACGACGAAGCCAAGCAGGAAACGGTCGTCTTCGTGACCAATCATCACCAACTCGACCCGGTGATGGTAACGGAGATTTACCGCGAACGCTGGCAGATCGAACTGTTCTTCAAGAGCCTGAAGCAACTACTCAAGATCAAGACCTTCATCGGGACCAGCGAAAACGCCGTGCACATCCAGATCTGGACGGCCTTGATCGCCATGCTGGTGGTGCGTTACCTGCGCCTGCGTTCCACCTTCGGATGGAGCCTATCCAACCTCGTCGCGCTCCTGCGGCAGCAACTCTTCGTCCACCGGCCCCTCTGGACTTGGCTGAACGACCCGTTCCAGCCTCCGGTCAGTCCACCGGCGCAACTGCCGCTGTGGGAGGCGGCTCAGGCATGATTTGGACAGCAGGGGGGAACCCGGTCTTGAAAAACGGAAAAACGCCTGCAAATCTTCAATGGAATCAACAACGCTGTAGTTGCGAACTTTCTAATTTGGACAGCAGTCTGAACAAAGCCAATCCCATTTTCGGACAGGTAATCATGTTCCGCGAACCGCGGTTGCTATACTTTTCTTCTTGTGTTCCATCAACTTGAGAAACGCATCGAGCGGAGTGTCTCCGCGCATCTGAAGACGAGATACGGCGTCGAGGTAGCGGTCTCCGTCGAGCAACCGAAGCAACCGGAGTTCGGCGAATTGGCCCTGCCGGTGGCCTTCCAACTGGCCAAACAGTTGCGGCAGGCGCCGAAGGCGATTGCCGGTCAGCTTGCGGCGGAACTGCCGGCGGTGGAAGGAGTCGCCGCGCTCGAAGTGGCCGGCAACGGGTACCTCAATGTCAGGTTCGACCGGGGTGCGTACGGGGTCGCGCTCGTGCGCAGTGCCGCGGATAACGAGCGGGCGGCGGCGGACGAGAAGATCATCGTCGAGCACACCAACATCAACCCGAACAAGGCGGCGCACATCGGGCATCTGCGGAACGCCGTGCTGGGCGACACGTTCGTGCGGATGCTGAGGGCGGGGAGGCGGCGGGTCGAGGTCCAGAACTACATCGACAACACGGGCGTGCAGGTGGCCGACGTGGTGGTCGGGTTTCACTTCCTCGAGAAGAAGACGCCGGCCGAGGTCGCCGCGCTGATCGCAGACCGGTCTCAGAGGTTTGACTATGTCTGGTGGGACCTGTACGCGCGGGTATCAGCATACTACCAGGGCAATGCCGAGGCGCTGAAGTGGCGGCAGGAGACGCTGCATGCGATCGAGGCGGGCGAGGGAGAGCTAGCGGAGCTCGGACACCTGATCTCCGATGCGATCGTCGATTGCCACCTGAAGACGATGCTGCGTTTGGGCGTCGAGTACGACGTGTTGC
>JAEHDI010000487.1 GCA_016880505.1 Bryobacterales bacterium
GCAAGGAGCACACCATTCAGCTCACTGACATCCGATGGAAGCAATGGTGGCTGATTCACCGGAAGGTCCCCGCCGCGACGCTGAAGCAGATTGTTTGGCCGGCCACTTTCACCGGGATCGAGATTTCAAAGGGCAAGAACACCGACCTGCGCTACTTCTTCTGCGATTCGCTCGCCTTCGAAACTGAGGAACTAAAGCCTCTCACCCTCCAGCCGCAACCGAAGCGCAACCTGAAACCCTTCCGCGGACAGATCGCCGGCATGAACACCGGCGAGGGCACGCTCCCGTTCCCGACGCGTGAAGAGACCATCCTCCCGCTGAACTTCGAGAAAGAATTCCAGGTCACGGCGCGGCAGGTCGAAAAGAACCGGTTCGAACTTCAATATAAAGGCAAGGACGGCACGGTGACGTACGAGTACCGTCCAAACGCCGGCAACATGAGTGAATTAACGGCGAGCGTCAACGGCGGCGCTCCGTTCCGGCCCATGGACGGAGGCGGCATCCGATTCGCTGGCACGTCCGACGGAAAGATCTCGGCAGGACAGTTGGTCTCCGCGGCCGTCAACGGTGATGTGGTCGAGGCGAAGTTCCGCCACGGCTCCGAGATCGTGGACTATCACCTGCGGCTTTGGCAGAAGTCCCTAGTGCTCGATGTGTGGTGCGACGGCGGCCAGGCGACGGAGTTCCGATTTGGTCGCGTGTCCGGTGTAACGAACCCGAAGCTGATCACTGTGCCATACATCACGTACGGGCAGATCAACCCTCGCGTGCTGATGTCCGGAAGCGCAGACAAACCAATGTTTACCTCGATCTGGTTTGACTGGTACCGAACCAACGCGTCGGAACCGTTCTATGTGAAGGATCCCAAAGCCGCGGCGGACGGCGCCGAGATCAACGGCGGCATGCGCTACCTCGCGAAAACGAACGGCGAACGCAATAACCTGTACGAGCGCATCTTCGTCACCGCGTCACCGTTCTATGAGGAAACGTTGCCGACCATTGCCAATCCGCCCTCGCTCCGCCAGGAGGAGGGCAAACAGGTTCTTTGGACCGTGACCGAGCCCGAAACGTTCCAGGCTGATCACAAGCGCTGCCGCCAGATCGCGGCATACGGCCTCGACAAGATCATGCAGCACAGCCACGAGGTCACCTGGCGCGACGAAGGCGATAGCAACACCATGAAGCTGAACGCCTCGCCGCAGAAGGGTGGCGACGCGATGCTGAAGTGGTACATCAAAACCCAGAACGATCTCGGTTGGCTCCAGGGCGTCTACAGCAACTACACCGACTTCTGCACAGTGAACACCAACTGGAGCCCGGACCACGTCCAGCGGCAGCCCGACGGGGAATGGCGTCGCGCCTGGCCGCGAAACTATGCTCTGAAACCTTCGAAGTCGGTCGAGTTCGACGAGTACTACGCGAAGCGAATCAAGGAAAAGTTCGGCGTGCGGATGTCCTACACCGACGTCCATAGCGCCGTTTCGCCGTGGGGCTATTGCGACTACGACGCCCGTGTCCCGGGCGCTGGCACGCTGGCCGCGACGTTCTACGCTTACGGCCAGCTCCTGATTAACGACCAGAAGGTCTACGGGCCGACCCAGTCCGAAGCAACCTACCAGTGGCTGTATGCGGGGCTCACCTCGGGCCACTACGGCTGGGTCTACACGCCGGTGAACCTGCTTACCCATCCGCTCGACGTGGCCTTCATGGCTCACAAGATCCACCCCATCGAGAGCGAGTACGGGATGGGATACACGTATTACTACCTCTCGCAGCTCGACAAGGACTGGCTGACGTCGCCGAAGAAACGCGAGTACGTAGACCTGTTCCTGTCGACCACAATCGGCTACGGCAACATGGGCTGGCTGGTCAACGACTTCGGCCTGGACAACGCGTTCGGCATCGAAGCAATGGCCCGGTCGTACTACATGATGCAGCAGCTCCAGCAACAGTACGCCTTCGTTCGCCCCAAGACCATCGAGTACGCCGACCGGTCAGGCAAGTTCGTGACGGCCAGCCTTGCGCACTCTACCGGCGTGATCGCCGACTCCCGCCTCCACACGGAGTATGAGAACGGCACACACGTCTACGTGAACCGGGGAACCCAAGGAACCTGGAGCGTGAAGGACGGCGAAGGAAAATCCGTTGAGCTTCCGGTCAATGGCTGGCTCGTGTACAACGCGAAGAACGGCTTTTACGAAGTCTCAGCGAATGTCTCCGGGCGCCGCGTTGACCATGTGAAGGCGGCGGAGTTCGAATTCCTTGACGGCCGCGGCCAGTGGACCGAACGGGGCTCGCTCGGAGCCGCCGGCAGCGTCGCGAAACGCGATCGCGCCGCCGGCGTCGTTGAACTGATCAACATCTACGGCAATGACCGGATCGCGTTCGAGGCGAAAGCGCCCGGAGCCGTGATGGCTTACGATCCGGAAGGCAA
>JAEHDI010000488.1 GCA_016880505.1 Bryobacterales bacterium
CCAGAATGCGCCCCCGTTGCAGCCCGCGGGACGTCGACGAATACCACGTCCATATTCCGTCGGACGGAATTCCCAGAACGCCGGCGGATGCTCTGAAACCGAGCATGAGCAGGCATATCAGCGGAGCCAGTGACACAACCGTCAGCCCGATAGGTCGATTCTTCCACCGCCAATGGCAAAGATGCCTCATCCCCTGGAGCAGGAGGGCGTACACGAGGCAGGTCGCCGGAGCGTACCGGTGCGTCGCCAGGAGAAAGACTTCGGCAGCGAGGCCAATCGCAAGGACAACTCCAGTAATCATCAGCAGGCGTAATCGCCGATCTCGCAGCACTCTGGGCAGCAGCAAGAGCGGGAGTGTCAACGCTGGGCCGATGAAAAAGGACCAGAACACGGTCAGCCGGACCGGAATCATGCCGAGGTAACCGTTCAGCGTTCGGGTAATGCGGGAGAAAGTCAGTTCGTGGCGGATATAGAAGTCGCGCATTACGGCGTGGCGGTAGCCAGGCTCAGCTCGTTGAGGCTGCCAGATCAAGTCGGGTGCTACGGCGTACATACGGCGATTCGCCTCATAGGGAAGTTTGAATGGACTTCCCAGCACTCGCTGGTTGTAGTAGCCCATGGCGATCGCGAGCAGGACCAGGAAAGCGAACAACGGTGCTACGACTTTCCGGAGGAACGCGTTGCGGCCGGCTCGACACGCCGCCAGCCAGGCGATGACGCCAGCCACGGGCAGCGCGATCAGCAGGCCCTCGTACGGCCGGCTATTCGCCAGGATTGCAAGCCCTGCTCCCAGACAGAGCGAGCACGCGACGCTGGGGCGACGGCGCAGCCTGGGCAACGCGCCGAGCAAAAGGCTGCCACCGACTGCCGCCACCGCCCCGCCGTAGTAGCTGTTCATCCAATAACTGAACATGCCGAGACGCAACGCGACCAGCAGGCCACCCAAGAGCGCCCACGCGGGGGGAAGCCAGCCCTGGAGCATCCAGCAAACGGAGGCGCACATCACGCCCATGCTGAGCCAGACGCCGAACCACGGATGCCCGAACAGACGTTTCCCGGCCGCCAGGACCAACCCCTGGGCCGGCGGATACATTGACATGTAGGACGGCTGATGAATGATGTGAAAGCTCTCGAAGTGGGCCCACATCGGGTGAGTTGGATTCGTCAGACGTCCCGAGGCGAAAGTGTCCGCCGCCAGGAGATAGCTGAACTCATCGTGGTTCTCCGGCTCGGGAATCGGGAAGAACGGCAGCAAAGCTGCCCGCGCTACGAGGACAAGCACACCGACGACGATTAAAGACCTCCACCGGCGCCGCGCAAGCTGCTTCCAACGGCCGGCAAACGTGCGGAAAACGCGGGAACCGCCGAGAGGCCAGAGAAGCGCGAAACCGAGAGCGATAACAGCAAGTACCGCCTCGACAGCGAGCAATGGGGGAAGGAAAAAGGGCATTCAGCCTGTTACCTGAGGTATGATACCGTGAATCCCGAGCAGGCACTGCGAGG
>JAEHDI010000489.1 GCA_016880505.1 Bryobacterales bacterium
CCACTCGGAATGCGACCGGGCCGCTCCGCCGGACCACTCCAGTACGCGATCTGGGATATCATTCCATTTCTGACGCGAGCGCTGTAGCGCGCGAAGCTGTGCCGCGCGCACGCTCTCGCCGAGGCCGTCGAGGCTGGAGGTGTCAATCGTAATGCGCTTCGCCGCACTTTTACTGATCGCTGCTGGTGCCCTCCTGGGCGCCGTCCGCGTGCTCGATGATTTCGAATCTCCGGAGGCGGTGAAACGCTGGACCGGCACGGTCGAACTGACCTCCGAACGCGCCGCACACGGGAAACAGTCCCTACGGCTTCGTTTCGAGCAGGCGCGCACCGAGGCCGGAATGGCCGTCCCCATCCGCGACTGGACTGGCTTCGACCGCTTCCTGTTCGACGTCTACTGCGACCGCGAGGGGCCCCAGGCTCTCTCTCTTCGCATCTATGACGAAGGCGGCACGGACCTCGACCACTACTACGACGCCCGCAGCAAGCTGATCCTCCTGAAAGGCTGGAACCACATCGAGGTGAAGCTTCCGCTCCAGGCAGCTTCATTTCAGCGTGACCTCGCTCTGGACCGTATCGCCCGCCTTGCAATCTCTGTCGACCGCACACGCCTTCCCTGGACGGTTGATGTCGACAACCTCCGTCTCGTGAAAGGCGTTGAGGACGCCGCCACCGCCTCGCGCGCCCAGCCGCAAGAGACGGTCACCATCGTCGACAACCGCTGGTATACCGTGCGTCAGGTGGCCCGGCCGGAAGACGTGCCGGAATCCGGCAATGTGAAGGGCCTTCGTGCGGAGGCCGAGCGGGAACTGGCGCGCCTGGAGGAAAGCATTCGCGCCGCCCAGTTTCAGGGAATCGACACCATCTACGAAGAGCGCCACCTCGTCACTGCCGATCTCGGCTTGCGCATGCGCCCCCGCCTGGCCTGGTATAACAACGACCGCAAAAAGGCCGAGCTGTTCACCTACGTCGCCGAAAGCTGCCGCGCCGGACGGCAACATCTCGAGGACCTCCTCGCCGGCGTCGTCCGTCTGCCGCACACCGACGACACCCAGGTGGGCGAGCCACTCGTTCCCCTCTATCCCCCGCTCAAGGGAAGCCAGCGCAACGGGTGGTTCTTCACCGATCCTCGCGGGATCCCGATGTTCGTCATCTCGCTGCATTCGCCAAGCCGGGCCCTGGAGCGTTTCTTCGCCACGCCGCTCCAGCACATTGAAAGCTACACCGTCGGCGGCGGCTCGCGTTGGACCATCGAGGAATCGCCCGTTTACGAGGCATTCCACAAGCACGACGACGCCAAACGCGTCGGTTGGGACGGATGGTGCGGGCACCTGATCCGCGACCTGCACTCCATGGGCGGCTCGAAGATGGAAAACGTCGTCATCTGCCTGGAGAGCCCTCACATCCGCGAAGCGGTCGACCAGTACATCCGCCTCAACGTGCCGAAACTCCACGCGAACCCGCAGTTACTCTACAACATCATGGCGTACGAGCTGATGTACATCTGTTACTGCGACCGCAGCCAGAGGATGTTTCGGAAATACATCGCAGACAAGCACGGGAGCATCGCCGGCGCCAACAAAATCTACGGAACGTCCTACCGGAGCTTCGACGACGTGGTCGCGCCGCCGGTGAAGAACTCGCGCCCCCTTCCGGACACCAACCGCGCCCTCTGGTACGACTGGGCGCGTTACAACATGGATCGCTTCACCGACTACCTGCTCTGGGTCCGAAGCCGAATCCGCGAACTCGACCCCACGGTCCC
>JAEHDI010000490.1 GCA_016880505.1 Bryobacterales bacterium
CGTAGTAAATGTTGAAGTGAACCTTTGTGCCGTACTTGCGGTGCATGTCCTGCCAGAGGGCGAGGTAGGGGTTCTCGAAGATCGAAACGTAGCGCTCTGCGTTGCGGGCGATGTCCCGCAGGAACCAGATGTTGTCGTCGGTGGAGAACCGGTAGCGCGGAAACGAGTCGCGATCCCAGAGGACTGTGATTGAATCCTTCTCACCGCCTGAAGTCTCGGCGACGATCTTTGTCTCACGATCGCGGAGCACGATCGGCGTTTCAAATGTGCCTTCCTTGATGGGAACCGAGATCCCGTTGATTCGCACCGGCCCGGCGCTGCCGGCGAGCCCTTTCACGGTGATCCGCAAGCCCTCGGGTGTTGTCTCGCCGTCGTGACGATTCAGGATGGCGCCGTCCGGCGGCTCGAAGATGCGTGGCGAAATCTGGCTGCCTGCCGGGGCGACGAAAGCGATGAGGAGGAGCGCCTTTGCATACGAACTCGGTGAATTCATGATCCGTGACCTCGGATCAATTATCACCCCAGACCAAGGGCGACTCCGTGCCCCCATTATCTCGCCGTAAGGGCGTTGCGCGTTGCCACGAGGGTCTTCCGGAGCGATTCCTCCGGGAGTTCCTTGACGATCGGCATGATCAGGCCGCTGAGCAGCATCGGGACATCGCGGGAGAGTGAGATCGCCTCACACTCGACATACGTGCCTCCGTCCCGCTCCTCGAAGCGCCAATACGAATTTAGCCTCCAAAGAAAGCCGTGGTCATGGCCCGGCGGCATCTCCTTTTCGCTCGACGTTCCCGGGTCTTCAACCTCCGCGATACGAGTACTGTACGAACTGCTCGAGGCGCGCGTGGCGCTGAGTCGCCGGTAGTTGACGTCGTATTCCGTACTAAGGACCACGGTTACGATCTTGTGCTTTCGCAGTCTCAGATAGACACGATAGCGGTCGCCATCATGGCCAAGGAGCTTCGAGTCCGCCACTTCCGGGGCATATATGTTCTTGTGATTGTCGTAGTTCTGAAGAAAGGCCAGCGTCTGCGCCAGCGTCGCGCCGGGGATGAACGTAGCCCCGATCCAATCGTGAACCAGCCCATCGTTGATTCGCGTGACGGCCCTCTCTCGTGCCGGCTCGATCACCACGCCAGACCGGCGGAGTGCGGTGAGCCTCTCCGCACGTTCAGCGCACCACAGGAACGAGGACCCTTGCGCGCGGCGCTCCAGGGCGGTCTCTCTTGCTTTCACATAGGCCTTGAACTCCGCTTCGGTGTGCGGCTCTATCCTGGTTGTACCGACCGCGGCCCTCGCGCCGGGCAGCCAGCCAAGCAGGGAGAGCGCCGCGGACAGCACTATGCGTTCGTCGCGGCTTCGGCGTGCAATCCGTGTTCCTGCAATCAAAAGCATCTACTTTCAGTATCCGCAATTCCGGCCATCCACCTGAACTGCCGTGCGCCAGCGCCTAACCTATCGCATTAGGCCGCGTTCGCGGTTTCATTCGGTCATCGATATGCACTCGCACGACTATGCCAAGACGCCCGAGCAGATCGCCGAGTGGGTAAAAAACATGGACGA
>JAEHDI010000491.1 GCA_016880505.1 Bryobacterales bacterium
GGAGATGCTCTGTCTCGTGTCAACTGTCCTGGTGCGATGTTGTCAACCTGCTGGTATTCACGAGACGGCTTTAATACTACTCCTCCGAGTTCCTGCCGTCAATCGGATGTGTAGACCAATGTGTCTGTTGTTACATATTGGCCGGGTATCAGAGACTTGGACACTCGTTGGCCGGCGGTTCCTTTTCCGTCAGCCTTGTATTAAGAAAAAGATATCATGCTGACCGTAGGGTTCCTGGTCTGCGGCGTGCTCACGCTCAGCGCTGTGCCGATTGCATCGGCACAGCAAAGCATCTTGACTAAGATAGGTCTTCCCAAGAAGGCCGCTGCGCCCGTCCTGCTGAGCGTGGGTTGGAAGGATCTTGGCTCTGGAGCCAGATTCTACGGTTGTCGCCTGATCAACTGAATCTTGCCCGCTGATGTTGAATGCCCGCAATCCCGCTCACGGTTGCAGGCCCAGCACCACGTTCCGCGTCTCGCCGTCGGAGGCCAGCTCACGAACAACCGAAAGATACTCCCGGATGGCGTCGCGGATTTTGGCCAGAGCCTCTGTTTCGGTCGCGCCCTGTGACCAACAGCCCGGCAAGCCCGGGCACCAGACGCTATAGCCCTCGTCCGTTTTCTTCAGCGATACGGTGTATTGCGCTTCCATGCGAATCCATGGTGGAGGCGGCGGGAGTCGAACCCCTCCACCTCTCTGAAACATTGCAACTTATTGATTCCACATTCAGCCACAACCGCTAAAACCGCAACAAACGCCGAACGGAGGTACACGGCGGGTACACGGAAGACAAATTGACCGCGGAATCGAACGGATGTGATTCTCTGCTGGCGGCGACCCGCACCCAGTTCGCCGCCCAGCTCCGCGCCATCGACGCTCTATCGACGATCAGGTGCTTTTCTGGTATGCGCCCTACCCGCCAGTGCCCGGCACTGGGATCGCGCAGCGTCAAGTTCATCAGCCCTCCCAGAGGGTCCAGATCCAGATTGCCGCCGGCAGCAATGCAACCATCAGGATCAGGATCATGTTCCGAATCTTCTCCGTCCGCTCGTCCCCATGCAATTGCCGGATCTCCAGGAACGACACTCCGGCGTAAAAGCCGGCGCAGAAGATCTCCGCCGCCACCAGCGACTCAACGATTGGCATCCTCCCTCCCGCCGACCGTCGTTCAGAACGTCATTCAGAGAGAATCAATCCACTCCGTCCGCCAGTCTAATCGTCTTTGAAGTAGACGATCCTGCCAGCCTTTCCCTGATTCCCATGACTAGATTGCGAACGTGGTTCGGAAGATGCCGGGCTGCCCGGAATCGTCACTCCAAGTGACCTGCAACTTGTGGGTCTTACCGGTCTCGTCCTTGGTCACCGTCAGGAGGTGCCGAACAGAAGACTCGGGTCCGAGTTCCGCGTGATCCACGATTGGCCCGCCGTCAAGGCTCACACAGATCTCTTTTGCTTCCGCCGGCCCGTGATTCCGGATCTCCAGACTATATCGTGGATAGTCGGACGTCCACTCCTTGATAAGTTTTGCGGTGAGCCGTGCCGCGCGAGAGTGCATCAGCCTCTCCGTCTCCCTCGCCTGCTCAATCTCCAACAGCCGTTTCTGGACACGGTGGCTTTTGCGCCACGACCAGATCGCCACGGCCAGCGCGACGACCGACAACACGGCGGTCACAACGGCGGCATGCCCTGACTGGGCGAACCATTGAAACACCGTATCCATAAGTCTCCTCAGGTCGCCGGCCAGTCCCCCCGACGTCAACCCGCCCGTCCAGGCGCCCCACCTCTCACCCGTCATCCCTACCTCTCCTCCATCGCCTTCTTGAGCTTCTTGACGAACCGGTCCGCCACCTTACGCTGGCCTCCGCGCCGCATGACGCCGAAGAAGAGACTCCGGCTGTGGTATGTTTTCGTTGTCCGCTGGTGCTGGCGCCTCAGACAATTCTTCGCCCGTTTCGTGTCTGAGTCAATACTATCCTGAACTCTTTTTCAACGCGGCGCTCAGACCACCCATCCCCTTGCCTTCGTAACCCTTCACGAAGATGTACGTGAAGGGGAATGCGATGATGAGGTCCACAAGTACGATGGTCCACGCTTTGGAGGCCACGTCCGGGGCGCCAGACGCTCTGGGTTGCTTCGTAGGCGCTCTTGAGGATCACCGCTTGGATCACGTAGTCCAGCACGACCGCGGCAACAAACACGGCCAGACTAGCTGCGATATATCGCTTTACATTCATTGTTCCCTCCTCTTGAGCCATGCACGCAGATTGCAGGAAAGTTTGGAATCGCTCCTGAGAAGGCCCTTCAACTGGGAGGGAGTTCATCTGCCTCGTGTGAACGTGTGCGGTGAGCTATGCCGTTCTGGTGCCGGTCACGGGGCGGATTTCAGACTACTGCCTCTGATTTCCTCTGTCAAGCGGGGTCAAGCGCCCAGCGCCCCGCGACCGGGAGCGCCAATGTCTTGACGAACCATCCCCCGATAGCCGCGTGTAACCCGCGTCGGAAAGGGATGCCTCGCGACAGGGAATTGTCAGTGTTGGCCGCTGCCCGTCCAGTGCGCTGGGAGATGGCTCCGCGTGAGCAGTCCAGGCCGCTTGGGATGGAAGGTATGACGAACGGCCGAGCGGAGGTTGTCGCGGTCGCGCCGGATGCCTGTTCCAGTCGTCAAAGGGGTTTCTTCTGGTCGACAATTCCGATTGACACCGGGAACCGGCAGGCGTAACATTAGGGCCGTCTCGAGAGTACAGGTAGAACGACTGAATCCCAACAGGCAAGTTGACACGAGACAGGGTATCTCCTTCCGGATTGAACCGGCCTTTTTAGGAGCCTTCTATCAGTTCCTCACCACTACATTTGAGCTGTGATGACTTCAGCCCGTCCGGCTCGGTTCCCGATCGTCCGTGAAGTCAGTTACAGGGTGATGAATTCGAAGGGCGCCGTCGAAATCGGTGCCGGCGAGACGATCAACATCAGCAGTAAGGGGGTGTTGTTCAACGCGCAAGCACCCTTGCGTCCAGGCAAGCGGATCGAGCTTTCTATCAGTTGGCCGGCCCAACTCGATGGGAAGCACGATCTGAAACTGGTGGTGTGTGGCCGCATCATACGCTGCGAGGGCACAAACGTCGCCCTGGAGGTCGAAAATTACGAATTCCGGACCGCCGGCCGGGGCCTGGTCGCGCGAGCGGGAATCTGATCACTACGTTTTCTTTCCTTAGTGATGCAGTGCGGTCGTGAGTGGGAATCGGGGTAGGAGAGTCACATGAACAAGATGGACAAGACGCTGCTCAACATTATGGTCTGGCTGTTTTTTCTTGGCGGCCTTTTCGGGTTCGTCATGGGAATATCGAAGTTTTTTGGCGGGGGAACACCCGCTGAGTACGGCGTGATGGGGATTGGTGGAGGCTTCTGGCTTCTCAGTTCGGCGATTGCGATCCACATTCGTACCCGATTACAGTAGCGCCGCTTGACGGAGCAACCCGACAACTGTATGGCTGACCTGGTGCTGGTGGAGAATTTCCGGTGAGGGTTTCGGGGCAGACCCCAGTTCGACACGCGCGGGATACTGCGCCTCAATTTAGGTATTTATGGAGAAAAAATTCACACGTACGTCCGTGATGATCGACGACGACGTTCTGATGGCCGTTCGCCAGAAGATGTCGGACCGCGGGATAAGGACTCTCCAACGGGTTCTTCTGGATGGGTTGCGCTTGTGGATGGGCGATGGCGGTGAACCGCGCACGCCGAGGCCATTGCCATCCGATCTCACGAATGAAGAGATTTCGATACTGGCTGTTGTTGTTGGGCTATTGCGATCCAAGCGCGGGACGGTTGCGTCCTCGGTTCGCAAGATTGTCAGCGCATTGGATGAACTTCAGCCGTAATTCATAAAAAACCCGCCGGTCCGGTCGGCGGCGTAGATCAGCCCCTTAAGTCTGCGCGAATTCCATCTCTTGCAGAAACCACGTTGTGAACATCAGTGCGCTCTGGAAAACGACATCTGTCTTTCCACGAAATCGTCAGCTCGCAGCGCAGCGGCACGCGGGAATGAGGCCGGAGTTCCATGTGTCTCATAGCTCCTTCACTAGACGCAAGTGAGTCCCAGGGTTTCTGCATGGGCCACTCGCAGGTTTGAGTCGATCCGCATCGCAACCAGTCCGAGATCTCCGAGAGGCGCGTGTTGGCCGATTCCCGAGTCCCTTCGGGGCAGCAATGGCGTGGCGAAGAATCGTTCTCTCGCTGCTACTTGATATTCCGATTCCAAGGCAGACAGTTCCGGAGCAGGGATCGGCTTACTGAGCAGGTAGCCCTGGACACGGTCACATCGTGTCGTGCGGATCACGCGGAGTTGCTCCTCGGTCTCAATTCCCTCAGCCGTCGTATGGATCCCCAGATTCTGAGCCAGCGCGACGATCGAACTGACAACCAGCTCACTGTTTCGCGACCGCCCAATGTCACGTATTAACAACTGATCGAGCTTCAGGTTTTCGATCGGAAGCCGCTGAAGGTACCCAAGCGAGGAGTAGCCGGTCCCGAAGTCATCGAGAGTAACCTTCACTCCGAGGTCCTTCAACCTGGCGGTGCACCGAGTCGATGCGTCGATATCCCGCATCAGAATACTCTCCGTTAACTCGAGTTCCAGCGTCCGCGGACAAAGGCCCGTTTGGGTCAATATTGCGGAGATGGTGTCGACGAAGTTCGGACATGAGAACTGCAGCACGGATACGTTAACGGCCACAGTGCCCACGTTGCATCCGTCTCTTTGCCAGGCGGCAAGCTGGCGGCAGGCCTGCTCGAGAACCCACGCGCCGATGGGCACAATCAGGCCGCTTTCCTCAGCGATCGGGATGAACTGAACCGGAGGAATCATGCCCAACCGCGGATGGAACCACCTCAGCAAGGCTTCCGCACCCACCAGATTCCCGCTGTAGGCGTCAAACTCCGGCTGGTAGTGGAGCGTCAGTTCGCCCCGCGCCAGTGCACTCCGCAGTTCCACCTCAAGCCCGAGTTGTCCCTCGTTTTGCTTACCCGCCTCTCCGGGCGAGCGTTGGACCGTGTTCCTGCCCCGCTGCTTTCCCCGATACAGGGCTCTGTCTGCGTTCCGCAACAGGCTTGTCAGATCCTCTCCATCCTTGGGATACGTGCTGAGCCCTATGGTCGCCGTCTGGGTGAGAACGTGACCATCCACTTCAAAGGGAAAACTCAACCCGTCGATCAACTTCTGAGCCACGCGATCCGCGTCTTCCGGGTTGGCCATGTCCAACAAGCCCACTACAAATTCATCCCCTCCCCAGCGCGCCACCACGTCCGTCTCGCGAACCATACTCTCCAGGCGGCGGGCGAATTGCCGGAGCAGTTCGTCGCCGACTGCATGGCCAAGCGTATCGTTGACGACTTTGAAGCGATCCAGATCCACCGACAGTACGCTGACCGGACGACCGCTTCGTTTCGAACGAGCGATCGCCCGCTTGAAGTGATCCTCGAACGCCGCCCGATTCGCCAGACCAGTGAGATAATCGTATCGGGCCTCACGGGCCAACAGGTCGGTCATTTGTCCGTGCTCGATGACCACGGCCGCCAGGCGAGCAGCCATCCCCAGTAGCTTAGCTTGCTCAGCAGTAGGCTGGGCACACTCACGTAGGTAAGTGCCAACTGTACCAACCAACACCCCATTGCCCGTGTGAATTGGCACGGACCAACAGGAGCGCAGTTGATGGCGACGCGCCAGATCGCGATAGTTGATCCACAACGGATCGCTGAGTATATCCTGCACAGCGACAAGTTTTCCCTCAAAGGACGCCGTGCCACAAGAGGCGGCCGACGGGCCAATGGGCATTCCGGCCAATGCCTGCACGCAACTCTCGGCCAAGTCGGGCGCCACGAAGGGGTATAGGCGGTCCCCCCTTCGGAGCATTACCACACATGCGGCGCCGGCTATCTGACGCTGAAGCATCAACGCTAAAGCAGCGAGGCTCTCCTCCAGCGGCCGGTTCTTGGAGAGCAGCTCAATCAACTCCATCTGGTTCCGGGCCAAGAGCTCCGCTTTCCGGTCCAGAGAATCATCGCGGAAACTGAGAAGCAACAGACAACCGGAACTCGACGAGTATTCGCCGATACTGATAGTGGCCGGGAGAACCGTTCCGTCTTTCTTTACCAGCCTCACCTCCAGTACTGCGCCGTTACGTTTCCATGTGTCTGGATACAACAGGGCGCCGAGCTGGCCCTCTGGGGTTGTGCTGGCGTTGCAGAGAAGCAATGAGTCCAGCGGCAGACCGGCAACTTCCTCTTGAGAACGCTGCAAGGTGAGCTGCGCGGCCTGGTTCATGCCAGCGATGCGACCTTGTTCGTCGATGATCAGGACATTGTCAGTGATACGGTCGAGAAGTAGATGCAGTTGCCGGCGGCCCGCTACTTCCTCAAGCACCACGCCAAACTGCCGGCTTGTAATATTCCCTGACGCACAGCCAATCCATGTAGCCAGAAAGATTCGGTCTCCATCCTTACAGGTCGATCGGAGGCATCTGTTGCCGGATGAAATTCTGTCCTCGAAGGACGGGAGACATGACGTGTCCCCTCGGAACGGCGGAAGGCTCGGGAGCGGCTGTCCGACAACTTGGGAGGCAGCGACTCCGAATTTCTCCTGATACGAATGGTTCGCCCAAAGGATTCGCTGATCCGACGAGACCAGAAGAATGACGGGTGGCATGGCTTCCAGGAGCCGGTCGACCTTTCTGGCCTGTTGCTCGAAGCACTGGACCAGCCAGTCCAGGCTTTTTTGGATATCGCCGACGAGCCTGGGAAGTCGCCGTGTCTCCTTCGCGTGGAGGAGGCTCGCCGGCCTCAGGGAGGGAGGCGCTTGAAGCCGAGTTCCGATGTTTCGAATGAGTTGGCGTGTGTGCGCACACCACAACTGGGCCAGAAAGGTACTACCGAAAAGAGCCAACAGAGCCGTCAACATAGCGCCGGCGAAGGCATAGAACAACCCTGCCCGCAACGCCCGGCTTTGTACGGAACGAGCCTCGATTCGCCGACTATAGGTATCGGCCAGCGGGACAAAACAGGCCCTCGCCTTTCCCACACCGTGAGGGGCTCGCTCCAGCACTGATGCCAAACACTCCCGCGCTTCGACCCAGGAAGCCTTGAAGTCCGTCACCTGGAGCCGATCGCCCTTGGGGAGGATCGATAGTGCCCAAGCAGACCACTTCGGCCTGGCGGATGCCCTCATCGACTTCTCCGCCTGGACAAAGATTTCACTCAGCGAATCCTGGAGTGCCTCTGTCTCCGCTCCCCTCCGCTCCCCCAAAGCAAGACCACGGTCTGCCAAACCGCCCTGGTGCCGCAAGACTGTAATCTCGCTATCCAGTTGACTGATCTGAAGCCACAACAGCCCGAAAAAACCTAGCGCCAGTAAGGCGGCCAGTATCACCAGAACCAACATGATCGTGGCGTCGCGCCCACCGGGAGGCGAGTTCCGGTGTTTCCGGTCGGCTTCCTGAGCGCCTCCATCCACTCCCAGGGACAGAGAAGCCGGACTGGCGGCGGAGCTGGGTAGATATTGGACGAGCATCAGATGCCTTTACGCTGCGCCGGAGCCGTTGCTCAGCTTCGACAGTTGTGAGTCAACCGACTCCAGCCTACGCGAGTAATGCAGGAGGCGGCGTATGGAGTACCCGACCAGCACGGCGCAGCCGAGAATCACCGTCACCAGGAAAACTTTCTGGCTGGGATCCAGTTGGCTAAAATCCCTTTGGAAGATTTCAAGCACGAAGTTCATGGGATTGTTCCTCTTGGCACATTCCCCACGCAGTCATGTATCGTTCAGTCCAGCAA
>JAEHDI010000492.1 GCA_016880505.1 Bryobacterales bacterium
GGTAAAGCTGCTTCGTTGCGTAGTATCGCTTCTTCGGCGAGTAAACCTGGCCGGCGCTGCGAAAGAGACCGTAATACGTCAGGCGGCGGGCGCATTCCTCGTAGTCGTCAAAAGCATTGAAGTAGAAGAGCGCGCCGGCTCCCTGATTGAGGGCCGTGAGAGCGCGGCGGTTGGCACCGAGAGAGTACCGTTTCCATTCGTTCTCGAACGTTTGGTCCTGGTCGTTCAGGTCGCCGTATTCGGTCAGCCAGACCGGGACATGGCGAAACGCACTCCGGGCGACGTTCTTCACATGGGGACCGACCGAGTCCTCACCATACGTGTGAACCGTGAATGCGCCGACCTGTTTCATCAACTCGGCGTCCTCCAGGATCGGGCTGATATAGTCGGTTGTGATGATGGCGTGGTCGGCGACCGCCAGACGGACGTCGCCAAGGCCCTCCTGGTTCATGCGGCGGCCGACCGCAGCCAGGACCTTGGCAACTTCATCCGGATCCACGCGCGGCCCCTCGGGCGGATAGCAGTCCGTTTCGTTGAACGGACTGAATAGATCGAAGTCGACACCTGCTTTCCGCCGTGCATAGGCGGCCATGGTGACGACTGTCTCGGCGAATTCATCGTACATCTCCGGCTTCAGGCGGCCGAGTTTGGATGAACTCTGGCAAACCTTGTGCTGCGGAGGAGGCGTTCCCTCCTCGACCATCCAGTCGGGGACGGGTCCCATAAGAGCGAGTACCGGCCGGATACCCATCGAATTCAGGTGCCGAAGGCCGTTCCACGTCGCTTCGAAAACGGGGTTCGAATAGCGCGAATTGTAGTATTCCCAATTCGCGGAATGCGGATCAGCGTTGTCGTTGGTGATCTCCCAGTCGCTGTACACGAAATAGGCGACCACCCGGAACATGCTCGCACCGAGGTCCTTGACGAGCATGTCGAACATGGGTTTCTGATCGTTTCGGAAATAGGGGCCCGTGTAGTTGAGTCCGAAGCCTTCGATGACCTGGAACTGCTTTGCGGGGTCGATCGTGATTCGGTTGGATGGCGCGGGCGCCTGGCCGGACAGAGCCCGCGCCGTGCACAGGCACAGAATCAAAGTCCCCGCCGCCGGGGAGAGACGTCTGGCAAGACGCATGCGCATACCTCCGAAAACGCAATCCCTGGAAGTTTGACAGGGCAGCGAGAAGCTGTCAATTCAGTCGCTCGCTTTGGTTGCGGTTCCTTATGACCGCTATTCGAGCGGGATGCGGCTCTTGTGGTCGGCGAGCCACATCGCGAAGGTCTGAAGCGACGGGTTCAGAGAGCGGGCCACTTCGGGGTTCCGTGCACCACAGTACTCCGTCTCGAAATCGCGCTTGAACTGGAACATGTTGCCGAGGTCGTCGGCCCCGGGGAATCCGAAGCTCCTGTAGACCTCGGGCGGAACGTCGTTGTAGCGGATTTCCCGGCCGAGAGCCTTCGTCAGCGCGGCGGCCATCTGGGAGCCAGTCAAGTGCTCGCCGGCGATGCCGACCGTCTTGCCAATCAGATCCTGCCCCTTCTTGAAGATGCCGTGCGCGCACTTGCCGATGTCCTCGACGGCGATGCCGGGAAGCTTCTTGTCACCCATCGGCATGGTGATTCCCAGTTTCCCGCCTGGTCCGGGCTTCGGGCCCATGCCGAAGTGGATCAGGTTGTCCCAGTAGAAGGACGTCAGCAGGAAAGTCACCGGAAGGCCGAGGTCGGTGAAGAAATGGTTCGCCTCGCCCTTGGCGTCAAAGTGCGGCACTTTGTACTTGCCCATGAGGGTAGGCATGCGGCCGTCACTCAGCGGCACTCGCTTGCGCGTGTCCTCGAGCGTGGACCAGATCACGTGCTTGACGTCCGTGTCCTTCGCCGCCTGGGCCAGCGAGGCGGCATGGGCCAGTTCCTTCTCCGGCGAGAAGTGGTCCCAGTAGAACGTGACGCAGTACGCGCCATGCGCACCCGCGAACGCTTTCTTCAGGCTTGCCGGGTCGTCCACGTCAGCCGCGACGACCTCGGCGCCAAGCTTTTCCAGCGCTTTTGCTTTCGCGGAATTAACGTCTCTTGTGACGGTGCGTACAGCGAAGCCGCTGTTCGGATCGCTCAGGATGGAGCGGACCAGACCGCCCCCCTGGCCGCCGGTTGCCCCGACGACGACAATCGTTTTCTTGTTGGACATGCAAATCTCCCAGTTGAAGTAAGACGGTCGCGTGCGGAAAACTTGCGGCGGACCGCCAGCCCCTTCCTCACCAGAGTAGAACAAATAGGATGCCCGCGGCGGTTAGAATTTTTCCCAGTGCAAAACGCCGGAGAGCGGCCGTTTCTCCTTTTCGGGGTGCTCTGCCGGGTACCCGAGCGGGGCCAGGCTGATAAGGCGGTAGTCGGCCGGCGCACCGACAATCCGGCAGACCTCGGCTGCATAAGGCTTTTTGTCGCCGGCCACCCAGCAGCCAGCAAGGCCGTGCGCATGGGCCGCCAGAAGGATGCTTAGCGTGGCGGAACTGCCGTCCTCGAGGAAGTACTTTGTGTCTTGACATAGCACAACCACGCAGGCCGCGGCATCTGCGATAAAGCGGCCGTGATCGGTTGTACCGGCGATCGCATTGAGCGTTTCCCGTTCGGTCACCACCACGAACTCCCACGGCTGGATGTTGATTGCCGTTGGGGCGAGGCGGGCGCAATCAATCAGGTCGGTAAGGATCTCTCTGGGAACCGGCTCGCGGCGGTAGGCGCGAACCGAGCGGCGGGTCTTCAGTGCGTTGATGGCGTCCATGGTTTTTCGCGATCTCCCTTCATAACACACCCAAGAGTTGGACTGCGGAGCGCTTGGTATAATGATGGCAACTGTCCAGGTTAACTGGATCTTACTGGTATTTCGGATATCCAATACGAGCACAGGAGCGCTGATGCCCACCACCAATACCGAAACCCCGGCCGAGGTCGCGATCGAATCCAACGGAGGCCGGACGGGTGTCCAAATCGGTTACCGGGTCTTCAGTCGGATTGTCGACTGGATCACCACTGAACGGATGGAGTTGCTGAATGTCACCGACCGTGTGAATGAGATCGTCCGAAAGAGCGGTATTCGCGATGGCCTGGTTCACCTGCAATCGCTCCACACGACGACGGCTGTCTTCCTGAACGAATGGCAGGATGCACTCCGCCACGACGTGAAGACATTCCTTAGCCAGATGGTGCAGCATGACCAGTACTGGCGCCACAACGACCCCGAGCATTCCGACTGCGAGCGGTCCAACGCCGACAGCCATCTTCGCGGGATGTTGTTGGGGCAGACGCTCTGTCTTCAGGTGAGGAATGCCAGCGTGCTGCTCGGTACGTGGCAAAGCATCATCTTCGCCGAGTTCGACGGGCCGCGTACCCGCAGCCTCGCCGTCCAGGTCTCGGGTATCTAAGCGGCGCCCCGCATGGCGACACGACTCTTCACCGTACAGGAAGCCGAAAGTATTCTGCCGGCCGTGGAGGCGGATCTGCGGCAGGCGGTCTCCATCAAGCCCCAATATGCCGATGCGGAGGCCGAACTGAATGCCGTCGCGCAACGCGTCACCATGTCCGGCGGGGCGCTGGTGAACCGTGAGCAACTCATCCACGTCCGCGGCCGCCGCGACGCTCTCGCCGCACGGCTCAAGGAACTGATCGATGCAATCCAGGAATTCGGTTGCCTGGTGAAGGATCTGGACAACGGCCTTCTCGATTTTCCGACGCTCTTCCGTGACGAGGAAGTGTATCTCTGCTGGAAACTCGGTGAGCCCGGCATCGTGTACTGGCACAGGATCCAGGACGGATTCCGGGGACGCCAGCGGATCGACGCGGATTTCCTGGCCAACCATCGGGGGGAGCCGCCAAACTAGGGAGGTTGGGTTTTCACGAGCGCGTCGATGGAGCGCAGTTTTTCAAGCAGGGCTCCAAGCAGACTCAGACGAAGAGCATTTGGCCCATCGGACAGCGCCTTTTCGGGCGCGTCATGGACCTCGACAAAGAAGCCGTCGATTCCGACGGCGGCCGCCGCTCGCGCCAGGGGCTCGATGAATTGAGCCTGGCCGCCCGAGGAACTCCCGGCGCCTCCCGGCAATTGGACGCTGTGAGTGGCGTCGAAGATGGCCGGGAAGCCGAAGCTGCGTATGATCACCAGGCCCCGCATATCGACCACCAGATTGTTGTAGCCGAAACAAACGCCGCGCTCGGTGAGCAGGATTTTCGTGTTCCCCGTCGAGGCAACCTTCTCGACCGCCAATTTGAAATCGTGAGGCGCCACAAACTGCCCCTTCTTCAGATTGACGATCCGTCCGGTCCGCCCGGCCTCCAAAAGAAGATCCGTCTGCCGGCATAAGAACGCGGGGACCTGGACAATATCGGCGACCTCCGCCGCCTGGGCGGCCTGGTCAGGTTCGTGAATGTCTGTCAGGATGAAGTGGCCCGCGGCCTTGAGCGTGCCCAGGATCCGCAGCCCCTCCTTGATGCCCGGGCCGCGGTAAGAGGACAGACTGCTGCGATTCGCTTTGTCGAACGAGGCCTTGAAGACGAATGGCCCGGCGATGGAGGAGATCTGTTGAGCCAGGAAATGCACGTGCTCTTCACTCTCGATCACGCAGGGTCCCGCAATCAATGCCAGTGGACGGCCGCCGCCGAAGACGACGGTGCGCGCCGAGGCATCGGCCAGCGTAATGGGAGCGGAAGCGGAAGCGGAAGCCGAAGTCACCTCAGGCATTGCCCACCTGGTAGATGTCGTGCAGCCGGAGCAAGCCAAGACAGCGCCCGCTCGCCGGTTCGACAACGGGAAGGACGGAGATCTGCCGGGGCCGGTTCTCCATCAGCGCCAAAGCATCCGCCAAGCGGGCTTCTGGGGAGACCACGACCGGTGGTCCGGTCATGACGTCGGCAGCCCTTAAGCTGCGGATGTCATCATGCGTCTCGAGTGCACGGCGAAGATCGCCGTCCGTGATCAGCCCCTCCAGACGCCCATCTTCTCCGACCACGCAGGCGGCGCCCACCGGCCGGCGTGTCATGGCGATCACGACCGCCTTCAATGAGTCGTCCCGATGTGCCCAGGCGACCTCTTCCCCGCAGTGCATGGCGGCTTTCACTTGCAGCCGGAGGTTACGTCCCAGTTGTCCCCCGGGATGATTGCGGCCGAAGTCATCCGCGGTGAAGTTCCGTGCGTGCATCAAGGCCACAGCCAGTGCGTCACCGAGGGCCATGGCCACGGCTGTGCTGGCGGTAGGCACCGGATTCTCCGGGTCGGCCTCCCTGCTCACGGAAGCATCCAGCAAAACATCCACGTCACGGGCCAGGGGGGAATTCGCATCGCCGATGATCCCAATCAGAGGGGATTGGACTTGCCGCAGCACCGGTACCAGGCGGATCAGTTCCGCAGTGGCGCCGCTCTTGGAGACCAGCAAACACGGATCTCCTGGTGCGAGGACACCAAGATCCCCGTGAACGGCGTCGCCGGCATGCATGAATACGGCAGAGATGCCGGTGCTGCACAGGGTGGCCGCCAACTTCTGCGCCACCTGCCCGGATTTGCCGACTCCGGTCACGACCACCTTCCCGGGGCGGTCCAGGATCAACTCCACCGCCTGACACAGGTTTTCGCCGAGCCGTCTTGCGGCGAGGGAGATAGCACTCGCTTCCACATCCATGGCCGCCTTGGCTACGGCCAGCCAGGTGGAAGATCCGCGTTCCACTCAGACGCCCCCGCTCAGGCTTGGGCCAACAACGTTTTGAGTCATGACACCGCGCAAATGCTGATTATAGGGCATGGGACAGAAACGTCGCCCGGATCCTGTCAGCAGCCGCTGCCGGCGCTCGCGCCACCACCGCTCAGTTTGACACCATCGCACAGCGGACAGTAGACTGTTGATTGAGTCGATGCTGAGGAGCGAAACAACCAACGGATGCTTCTTCCCAGGGAACTAATCTTCTATCTGTCCCGCCAGTTGGTCACCAAACTGAGTCCGCAAGTCATCGAAACCACTAACCCCCAGGCAGCCACTGAACTGGTCTCGAGTGTCATCACCGACGAACTTCAGGTCGAAGACCGTTTAAACGACGAAGTCAGGGAAATCCTGAGCCAGTATAGCGATTATATGCGGCGCGAGGGGGTCAGCTACCAGGAGATGTTCCGGCGTATCAAGAACACGCTGATCTCACAGCGCAAAGTGGTGCGGGCGTCGGGCAGGGATACCGGCGACCGGATGAAGCTTTCCAGGGACAAAATCAACGAGATCTCGCACAAGCTGATCTCGGCGCTGCGCAAAGCTCGGGAGATCCGAGTAAAGCGAGATGCCAACGACGTGAGGCTCGAGATTGTGCAGCAGATCACGGAGCTCCTGCAGGTCGAGGACCGAGTCGATCGCGCCGCTCGTCTGAAAATCAAGTCGCAGAAGCGCGAGATTCAAGAGGGGACCGAGGAGTGGGATCTACTGCACCGACGCTACTACGCTGACGAAATGAAGAAACTCGGCATCGACCTCTCCCGATGAAGCCCTCCCTCGTGGTTGTCGGCAGCCTCAACATGGATTTTGTGGTCCAGGTGGAACACCTGCCTGCTCCCGGCGAGACCGTGCTCGGGCGAGATTTCCAGATGATTCCCGGCGGCAAGGGCGCAAACCAGGCGTGCGCCGCCGGCAAACTCGGCGGGCCCGCGGTTTCGGTGCGCATGGCCGGCCGCGTCGGTTACGATCTGTTCGCCGATCATCTGAAGGCGAGCCTCTCGGCGGCCGGAGTCGATGTGACTGCAGTCCACGCAACGAAATCCCAGCCGACCGGCGTGGCGCTGATCTGGGTCGACCGCTCGGGTCAGAATTCGATTGTTGTCGCATCGGGCGCGAATCATGCGTTGCTGCCGAACGATGTCGGCGCCATGCGGCAGTCGTTCCGCGGGGCGCGATTCGTGCTGTTCCAACTCGAGACCCCTCTCGACACGGTGGAACTGGCCCTTGTGGCCGCGCGCGAGGAAGGCGCGCGGACGATCCTCGATCCGGCGCCGGCCCGGCCGCTGTCCCGCGAGTTTCTCGCCGCCGTCGACATCCTCACGCCGAACGAAAGCGAGGCGTGCCATCTGCTCGGCAGGCCGGTCACGCGGGTCTCACAGGCCGACGCTCCCGCGCTGGCGCGCGATCTCCAGGCGCTCGGCCCCCGCACGGTGATCCTGAAGCTCGGCGAGCAGGGCTGCTTCTGCCTCGACGGCGAGCGCGGGATTCAAGCACGCGGGTTTCCAGTCGAGGCGCGCGATACAACCGCCGCGGGCGATACGTTCAACGCCAGCCTTGCGGTGGCCCTCACCGAAGGCAAGCCGATGGAGGAGGCGCTTCGCTTCGCCAACGGGGCAGCGGCGATCAGCGTCACACGCCTGGGTGCTCAGGCTTCGGTACCCTCGCGCCGCGAAGTGGAAGAGTTCCTGTTGAGCCGATAGGCGCGGCCGCTTCCCTCACTTCCGTAAGGCGTATACCACGAAGCCGGCGTTCGAATAGACAGGGGCGCCCTCTTTTAGCCGGTTCTTCGCTGGAAGCACGATAAAGTCAATACCCAGTGACGCGAAAAGTGGAAGCTTCTCCGAACGGAACGGGCGTGCCATGGTCTGCTGCCATCTTTCCCACCACTCGAAGCCGAGCTTCGGAAAGAAATTAACCTGCCCTCCCGCTTTCCAATCGACGTACACGGCCCGGAAAGCCGTGGCGCGGAAGATCCCCGGCTCCAGCGAACGGCCGGCATTCGGGAACAGGAACATGGCGTCCTTCGCAGTCTCCTGTCTGGCCCAGTCGCACAGTTCCAAGAGCTCCGGGGTTCGAACTTCACGATAGGTGACAACGTTTCCGTAAGACGGTATCAGCCAGAAAGGCGCGAGAGCGACGAGAACCACCCCTGCCGGCGCCCACTTTCGGCCCACCGAGGCTGCCCAGGCGGCCACCACGGCCCCCCCCGAGAATGCGACGGCCAGCAGGAGGCGGCGGCGAATTAACGGCTCGCTCAAGTCCGGCAGCAGCAACTCCGTAAGCCGGGTGTGTATCGGGATCGCGAAGGCAAGAACAAACCAGACAACGCCTTCGATGCGCCGCCCCGCCTCCACGGCCTTGACTCCCGCCACCGACGCCAGAATTCCCGCAAACACCGTTACGAACAGCACGGCCCGCGCCGGCTGTGCCTGCGGAATCAGGATCCAAGCGAGTTTCTCAAGCAGTACGTACGACAGCGGGAGGCTCAGAATGCCGAGCAACGGCAGACCCACAAGGAAAAACCGCAAATCCTCGGGCGCCCATTTCCGCACGCGCCAGTAGGCCGCAAGGGAGACTGCCCACAGGAAGGCGGACAGCCAGTGCCAGTAAGGGAACCACAGGGATACCCAGTTGTACGGCGCCCTCATCCGCTGAAGCTTCTCCAGTTCCGGGCTGATACGGCTGAAGAAGGGCTGCGCTTCGGTGACACCCGCCTGAAGCCGCGAAAGAAACAAGAGCACGACCACCGCGCACAGCATGGGCAGCAGGCCCAAGATGCGCCGGCTCATTACCGCAGGCTTGTTCGGCCAAAGCGTCAGCAGAAAATACACGCCCCAGAAGGTGTAGACAGTGGGCGGATGGTAGAGAAACGCGAGCGCCGCGGCGATCCCCGCAACGAAGTCGCGCCCGTGAGCTACCATCCCGGATGCAAGGAGCAAAAGCGGAACCGCGAACCCGCGAGGAATCGGCTCATATTCGAATGTCAGCACCGTGGGACCGCCGATCATCGCTCCCAAAGCGAAAATGGACGAAACGAGGAAGGCCATCTGCCGCGAGAGGCCCATCGAAGTAGCGATCAAGAAAACGCCTAAGATGCCGAGCGCCCGGAAGAGGAGTTGCTGGATCGTCAGAACCTGCTCAAAGCCGAGCCCGGTGAAGTGCCGAAGACCCAGCGCCATCTCGTCATAGATCGTGAACGCGACGTGGGGACGGACCGCGACCATCTCTCGGGTGAACAGGCTTGGGTCGCGGTAGTGCTCCAGGATGGGAATGTAGATCTGCGCGTCCGATAAGAGGTAGGTGTGGCCCGGAAACTCGAAGTACCCGACAGCGGTCAGAAGGAGGACCGCCGCCGCGACCGGCAAGGATTTTCGCATTATTTGGTCGGCGTCTTCTCCAACTGTTGCTTGGCCCACACTCGCCGCGGATTCAACTCCAGGGATCTGCGGATGGCCGCCCGGGCTTCCTCGTTTCGATTCAGTTTACGCAGCATGATGCCGAGCCAGAGGTGCGCTTCAGCCGATTTCGGATTCAACTCGATGGCTTTCTGGCAGTCCCGCAGCGCCAGTTGAGCTCCTCCTCCGAGTCCCTCGGGCAGGTAGTAGTTCCCCA
>JAEHDI010000493.1 GCA_016880505.1 Bryobacterales bacterium
AGCCGGCAGTCGAGCGTCGCCTCGCTTGTCGACGGAATGACGTTGATCTTCGGCGGGGACCCTACGCCGGCTGAGAGCGTGGTCAGGGAGATCGTGTTGTCCTGGATGGCGTTGGTGTACTTGTTCTTAGCCAGCGCCGCTCCGATGTTGCGGATCATCTGCTCCACCACCGGGTGAGGCTTCGCCGGCGGGCGTTCCATCGCCCTTTCGAGCGCGCGAAGCAGCGTCATGTTCGCGTTATCCGGTATCGGCTGCGATCCGTGTGCAGCGGTGCCCTTTGCCCTCAGCCGCAGCCATGTGGTCTGCTTCTCGCCCACCGCGATTCCGAATACCAGCTTGTTCTCCGCCAGAATGTCCCGAGTGCCGAACCCGCCCTCGTCGAGTACGTATTCGGCGTTGATCTCGTCGAAGTGGTTCTTGATCATCCAGAGGATGCCGTATGTGCCGCCTGTCTCCTCGTCGGCGGTAGAAAGCATGACGATGTCGCGCGCGGGAACGATTCCGGACTGTTTGAGCGCGACCAACGCCGTCAGGTGCTGTGTGCCGATGCCCTTCATATCCATGGCGCCGCGTCCCCAGATCCAGCCGTCTTTGACGATGCCGCCGAAGGGGTCGATGTTCCAGGCGCTCCGGTCCACCGGGACCACGTCGAGATGATTGAGCAGGAGCAGCGGTTTTTTCGAGCGGTTCTTCCCGGGCAGGCGTGCCAGGAGGTTGGTCTGGCCGCCCGGCCCGCTGGTGTACAGCTTCACGTCGATGCCGTGCTTTTCGAGCTCTGCCTTCAGCAGGTTCGCTGCCTCAGCCGTGTTCGCCGGCGGGTTGATCGATTCGACGCGGATGTAACGTTGAAGCAGGTCCAGCGCATAAGGCTCGAGCTTCGCCCAATCGGGTTCCGCCGCGAACAAGCTACACGCCACAAGGCACATGCCAAGCAGTTTCATTTTTCGGCCTCCGGAAGATTGGTGATTTTCGGCGCCAGGCCGGCGTTTCGATACGCCTCGATCAGCGCTCCCGCCGCGGGTCCGTAGACTGGCGGGCCGCAACGATTGCTCTCCTCGAGTTCCACGAGCGTGCGGAAACGCTCGAGCAGGATGCCGCTCCGGAACACGCCGCCGATATAGGCGACCCGCGCGGATTCGTTCCTGTCGAAGAGCTGGCCGCGGACGGCGGCAGCGATTGACGCCAGTTCCTGCGCCGCGTTCTCGAGCAGCCGGCCGGCGACCGCGTCGCCCTCTACGGCTGCCTGGTCTACCAGAGCCGCGTAGGAGGCGATGCGAGGTCGGGGGTACTCGGTGGTGTAGAAACGGTGTAGCAGGTCGTTGGCGTCCGACGCGCCCGTTGCTTCGAGAAGGACGCGGCGGAGCACGGTCGGCGGTCCCCAGCCCTCTTCGTAACGCAGCGCCGCACGAAGCGATTGCCGCACAACGTCGAACGCGCCGCCCTCGTCGCCGAAGACGAAGCCCCAACCTCCCGCGCGGGCGGTCTTGCCCGCTGCATTGCGCCCGAACGCAATCGAACCGGTGCCCGCGATGGTGATGATCCCCGGCTCTCCCGCAGTCGCGCCGGACAGCGCGATCAGCGCATCGGTAGTGACGGCCAGTCGCTCCGCGGGAAGGATTTCTTCGAGAATTGCCTGCTTATCCGCCGGACCACCGCTAAAGCCGAGGCACGCCGCGGCAAAACGGACGCTGCTCGGCTCGAGACCGGCCTGAGCGCACGCCTTTCCGACACACTCGCGGATGGCCCGTGTGAACTTGGCCCGTCCTTCGGCGGCGCCAACATGGTTGCACGGCCCGCCCCGGCCGAACCCGAGCACTCGCCCGTTCTCGTCGCCGACCATCGCCGTCGTGCTCGATTGCCCGCCGTCAACCCCCAGGAAGTAGGAAGCCACCTCAACATGGTACTGAAGGCGCGTGTTGGCGAAAGAGGTTGAGCCGGATCTCTCAGAGCCGGCTCGGCACCAGCTCCATCTCCGGCACGACGGCCCTTGGATGGAGCCGTGCCACCGCCACCACTGCGTCCGCCACGTCTTCGGGTTCGAGGGCGAGATCCAGCATCTCCTTGGGTGTCGGCGCCGGCCGCTTGTCAAGGATCTCCGTCAGGCAGAGCCCGGGAAAAATAACGCTCGTGCGAATGCCGTTCGCTTTCTCCTCGACGCGGGTTGCATGCGCCAGTCCGGAGATTCCGCACTTGCTCGCCTGGTATGCCGCGCCCGACACGTCCGGCACGTGAGCCGAGATCGTCGAGATGTAAATGATCAGCCCGCCGCCTGCATCCCGCATTACCGGCAAGA
>JAEHDI010000494.1 GCA_016880505.1 Bryobacterales bacterium
AGTTCGCGGCGGGCGATCAGGTGTTCCTCGACATCGGCGGGCAGGTATGCGGCAAGACCGTGTTTCCGAATGAGGACACTGTGCTGCTGGCGGCGCATTTCCAGCACTTCATCAACGCGACCTACGTCGGCGTCTGGGCAACGGCCGGGGGCAATGTACTGACGATAACCGCTAGCTCGCCCAAACCGGCCTACTCGTTCACATTCCAGACGGCGAAAGAGAGCCCTTCCGGCTCGAGTGGCGCCGTGACGTTCACCGGTTCGCTCCAGGATGGACAGCCGGGGCAGTGGGTAATCGATCTTTCGCAAACGCCCGCTCTCAATCGGGGTGCGCGGGACTGGCACCGGGACCTCTACCGGGGATGCAAAGCGCGGGGACGCGAAATCGTGACCTCGGCGTCCATGGAGCTGGTGAATCCGCCGGAAGGCTTCGCCGCGAAGTTCCCGGACGGCGCCGCCGTCGAGACCTCGGTGGGGTTCGGCAACCTCGTTTCGACACACTGCGCGTTCGTCTCCGGCGTCGCCGAATACCAGAAGCGGGTCTACGAGTGCCTGGCGGGCCTGATGGCGGAGGAGGGACTTACCCCGGAGCTTCAGTTCGGCGAATTCTGCTGGTGGTATTTCACCAACCGGACTGCGGAAAACCCGAACGGCGGCATGGCGTACTTCCATGAAGAGATCACCGCGGCGGCGCAGGCGGCATTGGGAAGGCCGCTGTACCTGTTCTCCGGCCCGGACGACGACCCGGGCGTGAACGGCGGCGCCGACGCCCTCTTCCTCCGCGGCCGGCTGCGCGACCATGTGGCGGCGCTGGCCTCCCACTTGCGCGCGCTCTATTCGTCGGCGAGGCTCGAGGTGCTGTATCCATTCGACGTCAACTATCCGTCACCCGCGGGAGTGCACGGGATCGGAGGCCGGCTGAACAGGTTCGTCAATTTGCCGGCCGAATGGGAACGTAAGGAGACGAGCGGTCTGGACCGGCTCAAAGTCGAGGCGCTCGACTTCGGCGCCTGGTCGCGGGATCTGGGCCTCGTCTATCAAGCCATCCGCTTCCCTCTGGAGCTTGGCTGGCCCCGAGACTCGGTGCGCCATTTGCTGGCCGTGTTCACGCCGGGGTACGCGTGGGAGAAAGAGTACCTGACGGCGCTAGGGGAGGGAATTCCCGCAGTGAACCTGTGGGCGTTCGATCACGTCTGCCTCTTCGGCCTTGCTCCGCGGGCGGAATGGGCCACAGCTTCGGCGAGGCGGATGGGCTGACGACCGGAGCGTTGGAAAACTCGACACACGATTTCTTATTGCTTTCCCTGTCGTGTCCGGTTACACTGTTCGCCGGGGAAGGGGAAGGATGGCCGCAGGGAAAGTCCTGGGAAGGCTTTGTCTCTGGTACGACAAGCAGCCGCTCTGGCTGACGGAAAAGCTCTTCGAACGTGCAGGGATGACGGCTCTCGGCGCCTTTGTGATCGGCATCGTCTGCGGCGTGTTCTGGCTCGTTCTTGTGATCGCGCGCTACGCGCAAACCCTCAACGATTTGCGCGACCTGCGGGCGAGTTTCTGACCGGCATTGTCAAATCCCTACGCATGCCGCTCCTCACATGTGAAACTCGAAGATGTCTTCGTCCTCTACCAGGCGGTGGCGGTCGACCATAAGGCCGTCCCTGCTGCCTGAGGCACGGAACAGTCGCGCATACTTCAGGTGCTCGGCGAAGTCCTTATGGACATGACGGGCGGCGTCCTCCACCGTCGAGCCGCGCCGGAGGATATACGGCGCCGTCAACTCCGGCGGCTTCCCCGGAACCTTCGTATACACACGAACAATCTCAAGGGCGTCATAAACCACCCGTGCAAAGCGGTCGAGTCCCTCGCCCGTCGACGCGGAGACGGCGACGCAGCGGTAACGGTCCCCGTAAAGGTCCACCAACGCCTCGAAGTTGTCGCGGGCGCCGCCCAGGTCAATCTTGTTCCCGGCAAGCAGCTTCGGGACCGGAAGGCGCCGCTCGTCCAGCAGTCCGTGAATGAACTCCATCTCGTCGAGCACGCCCGGATCGTTCAGATCCACCACGAGCACTCCGAGAGTCGCGTAGCGAATCACCTGCGGCAGCCACGGCTCGGTGAATTCCGGTGACAGAGGAGGCAGGTCCACAAGCTGGATCTGCACGTTCTCGAACGGCATCATGCCGGGCGTGGGCAGGCGCGTGGTGAAGGGATAGTCCGCGACCTCCGGCCGCGCGTGCGTGAGCGTACACACAAGCTGCGACTTCCCGGAATTGGGCGGGCCGACCAGCACCACCTGTCCCGCGCCCTCTTTCTTGATGAGGTAGAACGGCGCTGCGTGAGCGGCGCCCTTTTTCTGAGAGTCCTTCCGTGCCTGCGACAGGCGGCGCTTGATCTCGGCCTGGAGCTTTTCCGTCCCCTTGTGCTTGGGGATGGTCGCCATCATCCGCTCGAGCGCCGCGATCTTCTCTTGCGGCGTCTGCGCGTGCTTGTATTCCTGCTCGGCCGCCAGATAGTCGGGCGTCAGGTTCGCCGGCATAGCGCTCTCGGCAGCAAGAATAACACCGCCGATGAGTCCGACGGTCCACCCGTCCTACCAGAACATCCGGAGGATCGCCTGGGTACCCTGGAAGCTCCACAGGGAGAGGTACCGCCCCAGCGACGACACCGAGATCGCTACGATCAGCAGCACAAAGCCGAACCGGGCCAGTTCGTTGTAGACCGCTACCGGCGCCCGCGCCGCCAGCAACAGCTTCGAACCATCCAGCGGAGGCACAGGAATCATGTTGAACAGGGCAAGGTACAGGCTCAGATAGACGCCCCGGCCGGTGAATTCCGCGACGGCCGGCAACGTGCCGTGGAGGAGCACCGTCAAGAGCCCCAGCAACAGGGCAAACACCACGTTGCTGGCCGGCCCGGCGAGCGCCACCAATGCCAGCCCGTTCAATCCCCACCGCAGCCGGTACGGGTTGGTATTCACCGCTTTGCCCCAACCAAGGAACCCCCCGCCGAACAGCGACGTGAGCGCCGGCAGAATGACCGTCCCCAGCCAGTCGACGTGGGCCATAGGATTGAGCGAGACCCGGCCCTCGCGTTCCGGCGTGTCGTCGCCCAGCCGCACCGCCGTCCAGGCGTGAGCGAACTCGTGAGGCACGGTCAGCATCCACAGCAGCGCGACGTTGACAAACGCCGCTTCGAAGTTGATTGAATTCACGAAGATCCTTGAGAGGCGAGTTCTGCAACGGAACGGCCCTGGGGGAACTCACCGCCGGGAGCCCCTTCCGTCTATTGTATGATGTCGTCACACGCGCTACCGGAGGGAGGAAAGCATGCGACTTACGTCTCACTTTGTTCAGACGCTTGTAGTTTGTGCGGTCATTGCGCCCGCGGCCGCTCAGCAAACGCCCGACACCCAGGCGCCCAAGGTGGCGGAAGCGAAGAAACCGGAACCACCCAAGGAAAAGACCTTCGCTGAAATCGTGAAGGACGCCAAAGAGATCAAGGGTCTCTTCACCCTCTGGCAGACCGACGAGAAGCTCTACCTCGAAGTGCTCCCGGACCAACTCGACAAGATCTACATGTTGTCGCTTACCGCCGACTCCGGCATCGGCGAGCGCGGCTTCTATGCCGCCGCCATGACCGGGGAAACGCCGGTTCTGTTCCGCAAGCGGGCCAAGAACCTCCAGCTTGTCGCAAAGAACTCGCGCTTCCGGGCTGCCGACGGCACGCCGATGAAACGCTATGTCGACCGGTCTTTTTCCGACTCAGCGCTCGGTCTGGTTAGGATCGAAAGCCTTCCCCACCCGGAACGCAAGAGCGTCCTCATCGACCTCGGATCCTTGCTGCTGACCGACCTTCCGATGATCTCCTACGCGCTGGAGGCCACCTTCCGCATTCCCTACCGGTTCGACGGGAAAAACAGCTCGTTCCGAACGGTTAAGAGCTACGACCGAAACGTCGAGATCGGTGTGGAGGCGTACTATGCGGTGGATCGCCCGCCCGTTCCGCCTCTTCGGATGCCAGGCACGCCGGCGCCGCCCACGCCTCCGCCTCCACGCAATCTCGCTGACATCCGGGGTATGTTCTTCCTGCTTCGCTACAGCCTCTCCGAACTGCCGCCGCCCGGCTTCCAATCCCGCCTCGCCGACGACCGGATCGGGCACTTCTTCAACCAAGTCGAAGACTTCACTTCGGATGTGGAATACATGCCGGCGCGCCGCCTCATCAACCGCTGGCGTTTGGAGAAAGAGGAACCTAACGCGCCCGTTTCCCGTCCCAAGCAGCCCATCGTGTTCTGGCTCGAGAACACAATCCCGGTCCTGTACCGTTCCGCCATCCGTGACGGCGTCCTGATGTGGAATCAGGCGTTCGAGCACATCGGTTTTCGTGACGCCATTGTGGTCAAGGAACAGCCCGATGACGCCGATTGGGACGCCGCCGATGTGCGCTACAACACGATCCGTTGGTTCGCCGGCACCGATGCCGGCTTCGCACAGGGTCCAAGCCGCACAAATCCGTACACCGGAGAAATTTACGACGCCGACATTCGCTTCTCCGAATCGATGGTCCGCTTCCGGCGGCAGACAATTGTGCTCCAGCAGAACCCACTCGCTAACCCGTGGGACGAGCCGCCGGCGGTCCACCTGCGCGCCCCGTGGGGCGTTGAGAAGGGAGCATTGTGCACGTTCGCTGCCGAGGCGGCCCGCGACGCGGAATTCGCATGGGACGTTCTTGAGACACGCGGCATCGAGCCGGATAGCCCTGAGGCGGACAAGTTCGTCTATAGCTACCTGCGTGAAATTGCCGCGCATGAGGTCGGTCACACCCTCGGACTCCGCCACAATTTCCGGGCGAGCACAATCCACAGTCTGGACGAAGCACAGAACGCCTCGCTCACGTCAAAACAAGGCCTGACCGGCTCCGTGATGGACTACATCCCCGCCAACCTCGCCGCCCGAGGCCAGAAACAGGGCGAGTATCACCAGTCCACGCTCGGTCCGTATGATTTCTGGGCGATCGAATACGCCTACAAGCCCATAGCCGCCGCCTTGCCTGAGGACCAACTTCCCGAGTTGCGCCGCATCGCCTCGCGCGCCGCGGAGCCGGCTCTGGCATACGCGACCGACGAGGACGCCGGTTTCGGCGGCGGCGCGTGGGACATGGACCCCGACGTCAGCCGCTTTGACTTGGGAAGCGACCCACTCGCCTATTACGCGCACCGAGTACGCCTGTCTGAAGAGATTCAGGCCAATCTCGAGAAGTCTCTGCAGAAGCCCGGCCAGGGCTATCAGGTACTCCGGCGCAGTTTTCTGTCGGCGGTCAATATGTCCGCGAGCGCCCTCCTGCTGTCGGCGAAATACATCGGCGGAGTGAATCACTATCGCGATCACGTTGGCGATCCGGGAGGACGCCTCCCGTTCCGGCCTGTCCCCGCCGCGCGGCAAAGGCAGGCGCTGAATCTCATCCGTGACCACCTGTTTGCGCCGGACGCCTTCAAGGTCTCCCCGTCGCTGCTCAACAAGCTCAACAACGAGCGCTTCACCGACTTCCGGAACTTCGACTCGATGGCGACGCGATTCGACGTGCCGGTCCACGACATCATCCTTGATCGACAGAAGGCAGCGCTCGACCGCCTCTACAATCCAGTTGTGCTGAAACGCATCCTGGACTCGGAGTTGAGCGCGCCGGCCGATCCATTTCGCCTCGGCGACCTCTTCACCGGAGTGCAGGATTCCGTGTGGGCCGAATTGAAGAGCTCGGGTGCTTCCGTGAGTATCAATAGCTTCCGCCGATCGCTCCAGCGCGAGCACCTGCGGCGCATGATCGGCATGGTGCTCAAAGATGCCGCCGCGCCCGAGGACGCCCGGACGCTAGCTCGCTTCACTCTTGCCTCACTCAAGACCCGAGTTCAGGGCGCCCTGGGGAGGCCCGGCGTGAAGATGACGCTCGAAACCCGCGCGCACCTCGCGGAATCGATCTCTCGAATCGACGAGGCCCTCAAGGCCGGAATGGATCGCACCGCATTCTGACAGCCGCCCCGGCAGGCGGCGTCATACCGCGGCGCCCGGACCCTTGCAGCCGTGCGTGATCTCGGCCTTCACGGTCTCGAACAGTTGCGCGAATTGCCGCCGCTTCTCGGGTGTGACCGCTTCGTCGTCACCGCGCTGGAGCAGGCCCAGACGCGTTTGCTGGAGGTCAAGATTGCTGATTAGCTGCGCCAGCGCCTCGCGCGGCAGCCCCATCTTTCGCAGGTGGTTCTGAATGCGGAAGTACAGCAAGGCCTTTTGTCCATCCACCGTTCCCGCCAGCGCGAAACCGAACGTGAAGAGGAACGCCACGTCCTCGGTTTTGCGCATCGGATCGTCCACGATCACGTGGAGCGGGTATACGGCGTCCGAGCCGAGCGGCTGGTTCTGCTCAACGAACTGCGCCAGCAGTTCTTTCTCAAAGAAGTTCAGCGTGTCCGACCGCTGCGCCTCCTCGAGCGGCATCGGAGGCCCTACCAGCACGCCCCGGCGAATATCCAGTGACAGCCGCCTCCGGCAGAAGTTCTGAAACCGTGCGCCAAATGTTGAGCTTCCGATCGCCCACGACACCCGGAACATCCCCGACCAGGCCCAGTGCTGGAACAGGTTCATCCAGCCGCGGTTGTCCGGATGGTCCCACGAGTCTTCGAGGTTCAAATCGAGATAGACGGTCTCCATGAGCTGGATCATCTGATTGCAGGCGTAGAACCCCGCGCGCCTCGCCGCGTAATCGTGGGGAAGCCACATCTCCGGCGCGGGCGCCTTCACATTCGCGCTCATGAGCCGCTGCCACTCCGGGAAGATCTGCGCATCGAGAAAAGCCAGCTCCGGACTCGACCGGATCATTTCGATGAGCCGGTCGACCGCGGCAGCGTGCCGCGCGAATGCTCCCAGCGCCGCCGCGGCAGGTGGATGCCACCGCTGCCGCAGGGCCAGAAAGAGTTCCTCGTTCGACAGCTGCCATAGCACCCTGGTCTCTTCGGCCGCTCCGAACACCGTGGTCGCCACGTGCTCGCCGAGCGCGCGGTAGCTCTCGAATTGCGACTCGTCGAACCACTGATCCGAAGTCGGCTGGTGCGGAAAATCCGGATTCTCGGCCGCGTACCGCTTTACGTCGCCCGGTTCGTCCCCGGTGAGAGACGACTTGAGGTATAGAAGCGTGCCCGCCGGAGCCTCGGGGTCCACCAGGTCGTACCGGATTCTGCCAATCGCGCAATGCCACTGGCTCAGGCGCTGCCCGTCGGCCGGCCGCAGTTGTTCGAAATCGATCTCGATCGGCACGCCGAAATCGGCCCGGCATTTCTCGATGGCGTTGCCCAGCCCCTCGAATGTGTATTTCCGGTCTTCGCTGCCATCGCATGCCACGATGAATCGGCACCGCCGCCTCACCAGTTCGTACACTGCTAGATTCTCGAAGTGGCCTCCATCGGATACGTAAACGTATGGGCTGCGGTCGTTCGTGAAGCCAAACAGCTCGCCGAACAGGTACTTCAGGCCGAGTTTCGGCCCACGCACCTTCCATGTGGTGTTGTGGCGAGGGTTGCTCAGCCACCACCCAAGCCGCACGTTAAACACGGTCATCAGAAAAGCCGTTGCCGACGACGTGTGGTACCCCATATTCGGACTTGCGGCCGCGCCCGAAATCGCCAGCGCCGTTCCCAGGCTGACCCCTTCGCCGGGGTATGCATAGTCCCCAGTGGGCCGGTAACCGGCCGGAGCGAGCAGGGAATCGGCGCGGAAATCGCAGGCGTCCTTGCGTGCTGGCGGGACCTCGAAGCCGCAATACTGCGGCGTGAAGACGAACGACGCGGCCTTGCGTTGCTGCCACGCCAACTCCTCGCCGTGCGTCAGGTTGAGCGCCGCGTTGATGATCGGGTACGGTCCGCTGTAGCCGCGTGGCGTGCCATCCGTGCACGTTTCAATCCGCGACGGCGCCAACCGCCGGATCAGCATGTCGTCGTCGGCGGCGCTGAAGCCGGTGGTCGGATGAGGCCGCCGCCCGTGGCTAGACGCGCCGAGATAACACCGCACCAGCCGGTTCCGGTAAAACAGGTGCATCGAGAACTGATTGATGTCGATGCGGGACGAGAGAAATAGCGCCGCCCAAGTCAGCACGGCGGCCGCCCCCAGCGACAGCCCCAACGCCGCCATTCTCCGGCCCGGATCGAGCGCCCAGTGCATCTGTCCCCAGTAGGACCACACATCCTGCGGCACGAACGAGAGGTGGATCTCGTGAATCGCCAGGGCCACCGCCGCCAACAAACCCCCGATGAACACGAACGGAGCAACCACCGCCAGCAATTCGAGCCACCGGTTCGACCCACGTTGCCCGGTCGAGGAGCTGCGGCCGGCCAGCAGGCCAGCCGCGGTGGTAGCCAGCCACGCAGGGCCGAATCCGCGTCGCGCAAGCTCGGCCATCGCGCTTTCGCGGGTAAGGAAGATCAGCGGGCTATAGAATGCCATCGCAAAGAAGGCTACCCACGCCACGCACGCAATCATCAGCCACCCGCCGATCCGGCTCGCCCACTCTCGCTTCTCGTCCGCCATTCCTGGACCCCACAGCCCGATGATCCCCGTGGCCGCGAACGAAATCAGAAACACCATCACCGGCGTGCCGAACGTAGTCACATGAAACGGCGCCGCCGCCGGATCGATCCGCTGGATCAACACGTCGCTGGCTTGGAGTCCCCAGATTCCCCCCGCCGCGGCCCACGACGCTAGCAGCACCGGAAGGACGATGCTTACCAGTGAACATCCCGGCCCGCAGTAGCGTGGATAGCCTCCATCAGCCGGCCTTCGGGACAGCGCTCTAAGATTGAGACCGGTCGAGACCAGCGCGCACCCGAGCAGGGCCCAAGTCGCTATCAGAGAAACCTCCGGATTTTCCGCCATCACCCTGGTGAAACCGGCCAGCGGCCGTGCCAGCAGCATCACCGCCGCCAGCGCGAGAATCAGGATTCCCTGGTTCAGTACGACGTTGCGCAGGTAGATGGAGATCATCGTCCAGGTGTCCGCGCTGAACACGCCAAGTTTCGGTGTCAGGTAGTTGCTGAAGCGGCGCAGCACGCGGATCGTCTCGGGCTCTTGCGCCGAACCGGTCTCGGCGGGGCTTGGGGCAAGCCCCCGCTCCACTGCGCCGATTCCCTCGCGGCGAGTCCACGCCGTAAGCCAGCTCCCGATGTAGCCTCCTCCCGAGACTGTCGAAAGATAGTCGAACCTGCGCAGAATACCCTGCCTGGCCAGCCCTTGCAGCACGCCGAGATTGAAGGTCGCGCTCCGGATGCCACCGCCCGAAAACGCCAGCCCCGCCAGCGCCGCGTCGTGAGCCCGCGCCGAGGGCCTCCCGCTCACCGGTGGTACCGGCGGCGCGACGGCGCTGCGCTCCTGTCGCAGCATCCTCGACCTCGCGATCTCGTCCAGCTCCGCGTCCCACAGCCCCTCGAACGACACAGCGCGCGCATCCTGTTCCACAGTGTGTCCTCCAGCCTCAGTACCTAGTGAGAATACCCCAGCCGCGTGTTACATCGTCAGCACTTATTCTTCACATGGGCTGCCTAGCGGGAACTGGCCTCCTCTGTCAAAGGCGTAGTTTGCCCGCGGACAGAGGCGCCAGTCCCCACTGCCGGTAGTATCGTCGCAGGTAGGATACCGGGACGCTGGGGAAAGCGACTGCTGCAGGTTCACGTTTCTGAAGTCCGCGATGACAGGCCTCTAGCGTTGCGCCAGCCTCACGTCTCCGCTCAGAATCGACCAGGCTTGCTAAGCAAACTTCCCCGCGTCAGTATTCGCGCGCGCGGATGCCACTGCCGATCCGGCCTTCCTGGTGGTAGACCATCCAACGGCCATCGGGTGCCACAGAAATGGAAGTACCGGAGCCGATGACTTTCCCTTCTTTCGGGAGTACGGGGAGCTCCGTCCGTTTCCGCGTCGCGAAACTGTAGAATTCCATTACGGGACGGGGTGTGGCCTCCAGGTTCAGGATTACGATCCCGAGATCGCAGATGTTGAAATTGGAGGGGTTCACATTGTCCAACTCCTGGACCTCCTCGCCGCCTCCCGAAGGAACCCGCCAAAGCGTTGTTTGGCCGCGGCCCTTTCCATAGTAGAGATACTTGCCATCGAGCGATTCGAAGGCGACGTAACCACCGTTCCTGGTCACCTGGACCGCCGCGCCTCCTTCGACGGGAACCTTCCAGATCTGGAACGTCCCCGAGCGATTGGAGGTGAAGTAAACCCACCGCTGGTCGGCTGAGAAACAAGGCCGGATATCGACACTGGGTTCCTTCGTGAGGCGGCGGGCCGTGCCACCGTCGCCGGCGACGATGTAAATGTCGTTGAGGAGGCCGTCTTCAGCTTTGCCATCGAAGACCACATACTTGCCGTCAGGCGACCATCGGTAGCTGCCGGTGGGCACGTCACCCAAGAAGGACAACTGAGTGGGATTGGCGCCATTGTGATCGCACTTCCAAACTTCCCACGAACCGGACATGAAGGAGCCGAACGCGATCTTCTTGCTATCCCGCGAGATGTTAGGACTGCCGACGTCATCCGGCGAACCGACGAGCCGTATTGGGGGGAAATCGGAAGGCTTCGACGCCGGCCCGGCCGTCCGCCAGATCTCAACCTCCGGAAGAAGCTCCCCATAGACGACTCGGCGACCTTCCCGGGCGACGGACACGGTCGTGATTTCGCCCTCCGCCTCGGCCAGCCGCGCCGCCGCGCCGCCGGAAACCGGAATCTTCCAAAGCCCTCCTGAGGCGAGGATGAGGCTGCTGCCGTCGGCAGTCCAGCAGAGGCCGTTCATCGCGAGGTTCTGGTGGGCCGCTTCGAGCGTGAGATTCAGGCGCTGCGGCTCACCTGTCGGCGTACCTCCGTCCGCCAGGGCCTGAAGATAGATCTCGGCAGGCCCGGACTTGGGCGTTCGAACAAAAGCCAGCGATCGGCCGTCGGGAGATAACGCGGGAGAACTGTCGCCGAGCGTGTCCGCCGGAGCCGTGGTGAGCCGCTGCTTTGCGCCGCTCTCGATGGACAGCAGAAAAATCGCGGCTCGGTCCTTCGGCGAGGCCGTGTCGACGATCGCCAGAGACTTTCCATCCCCGGACCAAGCCAATCGAGGCAGGTCCGCCGCGGACTCTCCCACCTTGCGCTCCGCACCGCCGGGGGCAGGGACAAGGAGAACGTCGGCCCCTTTCTTCGTTTTGCGGCAGAAGGCGACGTGGCGCCCGTCCGGCGACCAGGCGGGGCTGAAGTCAGGTGCGGAATTGGTTGTAAGCCGCAGAGGAGCGCCGGGGCGGCCTTTGCAGGATACAACCGGCCAACTACACAGCTTGGCGACGTAGATATCGTGGTTGTCGGCCGTCTCGCCATTCCAGACAAATGCCACCTGATTACCGTCCGGCGAAAGAGAAGGATCGGACCTCCCGTTCGGAAGACCGCCCTCTTTTTGGCTGGCGGCCGCTGGAAACGCTCCCAGCGCCGCGGCCAGCAAACATCGCCCGGAGATCTTTAAGTAGTCCATCCGATGAATTCTCCCTTTTGATCTTGAAACAGAGTTCCTGGTTTCGCGGAACTCAGTGGTGAAACGGCAGGGATCATTCCCTGTGTGCCCTCACAGATTCGTGCCTGGCTTAGAAATCGATCCGCAGATCCAGACGAAGCGACCTGGGTCCTGCGGCGTCGCCGACGGCGCCTGAGGAGTAAACGCCGGTTATCTTGCCGCGACCGCTGGTGTTATCAATCCTCAGCGCCGAGCCAGAAAGGTTGCCGTAGTTCGTGTGGTTCAGAACATTGGTGGCCTGCGTCCCCAGGCGGACTGTCAGCCTCTCGCCGAGCTTGAAGTTCTTGTAGAGGCCGCCGTGGAGCACGCGCACCCCGGGTCCGTGGATGATGCCCCGCTCACAATTGCCGAACACTCCGGGCGTAGTAGGCAGGCTAAATGCGCCCACATTGTACCAGGCGCCCAGCGATTGCTCGTCGTGGGAGTAGTTGGGTTCGGCGAGGCAGTCAGGCCGGAAGTTGACTTGGGGAGCGGTCGAGCTGGTGGTGTAGGCGATGCCGTGAATGTCGGAGGTGCGCCAGAGCGGAGTCTCGTTCTGCCCATCGCGGAGAACAGCCGTGGCGCTCAGCTCCCACCCGCCGATCAGGTAATTTAGTGGGCCGGTGATGCTCCCACCGAACCGCTTGCCCTTGCCGACGGGCAGCTCATATACGACGAAGCTGACCCAACGCCGGTGAGGCAGGAGCTGCATCATCCCTCTTTCTCTGGCCAGATCAAGCGTGTTCTCGGGCGTGGCCCCATCGGTACCCTTGTCTCTTGCGATGGTCAGGGTGCTCTGGAACAGCAGCCCGTTGAACATCCGGCGTTCCACCTCGAGGTTCAAGGCGTGATACGTATGGCTGGCGCCGTTTCGCTGCTCGTTAATGTTCGCCAGGGTGGGGAACGCACGGGGCTTATCGATGAAGAGCCCCGGCCCGGGCGCGGGCTGGTTGATGTTAAACGGAAACGCCATCTTCCGGGCGCCCGTACCGACATAGGCGGCGCGCACCACCATCTGAGCCACTTCTTTCTCGACGGTGACGTTCCAGTTCTGCGCGTAGGGAGTACGGAAGTCGCTGGAGTAGTACGTGGGTAGGCTGACCCCGGCGCCTCGAACCGTTGTCGGGTAGGCAAGAGGCCACTGGACGAAATCCGGATCGGTGACGTCCGCCGGGTTCGTAAAGCCCGGCTCGTTGACGACAAAGGGGGTGCCGAAGAGAGTCTGCTGCCTCGGGATGATCTCATAGAAGATCCCATAGCCGCCGCGGACCACGAACGTCTGGCTTCGGAACGGCCGCCAGGCGAACCCAATGCGGGGCGCAATATTGTTCTTGTCAGTGGCGAACAGGCGGTCGTTGAAACTGGTGCTCGAGTTCCCGATGACGGGGACAGCGCTGGTCGGGAACAGGTCGCTGACCAGCGGGAGAGCGGCATCAGGCACGACGATGCTTCCCGTGTTGCGGTCAAACGCCGAAATCCGGCTTCCACTGGTGGTCCAGCCCGGGTGGAACTCGTAGCGCAGTCCGAGGTTCAGAGTCAGCCGGTTCGTAATCTTGTAGTTGTCCTGGAAGAAGAAGTCGTAGGCGATCTGGCGGTCGTACCTCGCCGGGACATAGGCAGACCGGCTGATCGTGGAGGGGATACCCAGCAGGAAATCCGCAAAGTTGAAGCCGGTGTACTGGTTGCCGAAATCGTAGCTCCCGAGCAGGTCATCGGGCTCCTGCTGGATGTTGCCGTGGCGCCAGTTGATCTCGACCCCGAAGCGCAAACTGTGCTTGCCGGTGATTTTGCTCACGGTGTCCTGCCATTGGAAAGTCCGGCTTTGGCCCAGCGGCTCGTAGGCGGTCGGATAAAATCCGTCAAGGCCCGGTCCCTGCGAAAACGAAATCAAAGGAATCATCGGGACGTCGGGAACCGTCCCGTCTCGGGTCACGTTGGTCAGGCCGGCCGCCTGAATGAAGGCAGTGGAGTTGAGCAGAGTGTTCTTCCATGGGAGGCTATCGAGGGAAGCTCCGAATCGGAACTCGTTGATCAGCGTGGCAGTAAAGATGTGGGTATCGGAGAGCAGAATGTGCCGCACTTTTCGGATGGTTCCCCCGTACCCGAGATACGCTGCAATGCCGTCCGGATAACGGGCCAACTGCCGGTTGAAGAGATAGCGTCCGAAAATCGTATTCCGATTCGAGATGCGGTGGTCGATCCGCGCTTGCGCATTGTGGGTCTTGGAAAACGGCGCCATGAACAGTGCGTTGTAGTTGGGCCCGTCGGCCATGTTGGGATCGCCAACGTTCGGCGTCGGCCAAAAACCGAAGAACTGCCGGGCGGCAACGCTGATCCGCTCGGCCGGAATCTTATTGTCGGTAAACGGCACACCGGTATTGAAGGGGTCGCGGATCACGGTGCTCTCCCGGGAGAAATCGCCCTGTTTCCAGACCTCCGGCGGGACCGTTGAATTGAAAAAGTAGGGACTGTTGGGCGCGAAGGAGGTTTCGTAGGAAAGGAACCAGAAGGTTTTATCGCGGCCGTCGTAGAGCTTGGGCAGGTACACCGGCCCGCTCCAGCTTGTGCCAAGGCCATGATTCGGCGTGTTGTCCTTTGCACCGCTGAAGGGGTTCCGTGCCCGCGTGGCGCCTGAGGAGTAGTAGTGATAGACGCCCCCGTGGAACTGGTTGCCGCCTCGCCTGCTCGTCACATTCAACGTGCCGAGCCCCTTGAACTCGGCCGAGTTATTGGAAGTGTCGATTTTGAGCTCCTCGAATGCTTCAATGAAATTGAAGCTCGGGCCGACTGTGGTGCTGCTGCGTATATCCGACGCCGTCACGCCGTCGATGGCGAAGTGAACCTGGCGCTCGCGACTGCCCGAGACCGACATCGTCGTCACACCGCCAGTGACCCCCGGGGTGAGCGCAAGATATCGGTAGACGCTCCGATCCGCCAGCGGAAGCGACCGCAACTGGGGGAGAGTGCGAACGTCGCTCAGCTTACTCGACTCCGTTTCCACTCTCGTGGCGGATTCTGCAGAAACGGTGACACCGGTTACCTGTTTTGCAACGGATAGGGCGACATCGACGCGAACAGTGTCATTGGAGGCGAGCCTGATGCCTTCCTTTCGCTCCGTCGCGAACCCCGTAAGCTCCACTTCCAGCGCGTAGGTGCCCGGGACGAGGTTGTTGATTTCGTAGTTGCCGGCTTGGTCGGTCTGGAACTCACGCTTCTCATTCGTGCTGACGTTGGTGACGGACACCTTGGCGTTGGCGACGACGGCCGCCGTGGCGTCCGTGACGGTGCCGACAATGGACGCGAAGATGCTCTGGGCCGTCGCCGGCGGCCGCACAGCCAGCGCTACCAGGCACCACACCAGCAGCGGCAAAAAACCCAGTACCGAAAACCGTTTGGTTGTCTTCCTCATCACGCTCCCTCCTTTTTGAAGAAGCTCAGTCATGACGTTGCACCCGGCCGTTGGATTACACCCCGACCCCTCCAACACCTGGGAACTGAGAACTATTAGATATGAGAACTATTAGATATCAGATATCAGAACAAGTCAAGCCGAAACTCTCTTCTTAGGAGGAGGAGCGCGCAGGTGCGCACGTGTTGGAGGAACCCACTGGATAGTGGGGTCGGGTCGCCGGACGCCGCGGAGGCCCCCCTGCGGTTTTTCGTGATAGTATACGAGATATCAGGACGACGAGCGTGAGAAAAATTCGCATTCCCGAGAACTTAACAACGCTGGCGTACAAAACCATCAAGGATTCGATTTGGGACGGCCACCTGGATGAAGGAGCACGGCTGACCGAAGAGCGCCTGTCGCGCCTCTTGGGGATCAGCAAGTCCCCGATTCGTGAGGCATTGAATCGTCTGGAAACCGAAGGCCTGATTCGGATCGAGCCGCGCCGGGGAGCCTACTTGCGAACCTTCTCCCTCAAGGAGATCGACGACCTCTACGGAGTTCGCGAAGCCCTCGAGGTGCACGCCGTTGCGACCGTGAAGGTGACTCCGGAATTCACCCAGAGGCTCTGGGACAGCGTGGAACGGTTGAGGCAGTACAGGGAGGCGAACGACAAGTTCCGCCATCTCGAAGAAGCGGTGAATTTCCACACGATTCTGGCGAGCGGTACCGGCAACGAGCAGCTAGCCAAGATTCTCGACAATCTTCATCAGCAGGTCTGGCTGTTCCGGAGGAAAACGTACGATGCATCGAAGTCCCACGCGTATGCCGCCCACCGGGCGATCGTAAGTTCCTTGGTAAAAGGGGACAAAGGAGAAGCGCAGCGTCTCATGCACGAACATATCTCCAGCGTGCGTCGAAAACTGCTCGCCCAGCTCAGGAGCAAAGATGAGAACCGCGAGGCAGTCTATGTGGCCTGAGTAGCGGGGCAGTAAGAGCACGGCGGTCCCAGTCGCGGAACCGGTAGTTTGCTGAAGGGGGACAGGCTTCTTCTCCGTTCCAAGCGTAGTTTGCGCGCGGACAGAGCTGGAGTCTGTTCCCAACGCTCCCAATGCCCCCCTCCCCCCTGTGCCACAATCAGACTTTCCGGAGCACCACATGAATCATTGGCTGTTGCTGTTGTGCCTCGTGACCGCCGTTTCTGTAGCCGCGCAGCCGCGCGCGGTCTCCGACGACGAGGTCAGGAGGGTCCACCGCTCGGCGCTGCTCATCGATACCCACAACGACGTGCCGATGCGCATCGTCGAGGGCTTCGACATCGGGAAAGCATCTTCCAAGGGCCACACCGATCTCCCGCGGCTGCGCCAGGGCGGCGTCGGCGCGGTCTTCTTTGCCGCGTATGTCCCGGCCCAGTACGCCCGCTCCGGAAAGGCGGCTCGTCAGGCCCTCGAACGAATCGACGCCATCCGTCACGACATCGCCGCCCGCTATCCGAACGATTTCGCACTCTCTCTGACCGCCGCCGACATCGAAGCCGCCCGCCGGCAGGGCAAGATCGCCGCACTGATCGGCATCGAAGGCGGCCACGCGATCGAGGACAGTCTCCGCGTGCTCCGCTCGTTCCACGCTCTCGGCGCCCGCTACATGACGCTTACCCACAGCAACACGAACAACTGGGCCGACTCCTCCGGCGACATCGACAATCCGAAGGTAAAGCGCCACAACGGCCTCACGACGTTCGGAAAGGAAGTCGTCCGCGAGATGAACCGGCTCGGGATGATGGTCGACGTGTCCCACGTCTCCGACAAGACCTTCTGGGACGTGCTCGAAACCAGCCGGGCTCCCGTGTTCGCGTCGCACTCCTCCTGTCGCGCGCTCGCCTCGCTCCACCGCAACATGACCGATGAGATGATCGTCGCCATGGCGAAGAAGGGCGGCGTCATCCAGATCAATTTCGCCTGCGAGTTCCTGTCCCAAGAATCCGCGCAAGCAGCCAAAGTCCTTTGGCCCGAATACGAACGGCTTCACGCGGCCGCCCGCGAGCGGTTCAAGGACGATTCCGAAGGGCTGAAACGCGAAGTCGCCCGCCTCGAAGCCGACGCCCGTCGCAAGACGCCCCGCGCAAAACTGACTGACGTCGTGGCGCACATCGATCACGTCGTGAAACTCGCCGGCATCGACGCCGTCGGCATCGGCACCGACTACGACGGCATCACCTGCGCGCCCGAAGGCCTCGAGGACGTTTCGAAGTTTCCCAACCTAACGCGCGTTCTGCTTGAGAAGGGATACTCCGCCGAGAACATCAGCAAGATATACGGCGGCAACACCCTCCGCCTGATGCGGGCAGTGGAACGCGCGGCGAAGTAGGAATACACTAGATGGACACCTGGAGCCCCACATGAAATCGAGACGCGAATTTGTCCTCGGCGCCCTTGCCGCCCCGGCCGTGTTGACGTCTTCCTCCGCCAAGCGTGGCTACTCATGGGCCGAGATCGAGAGGATCATCGCCCGCGGCGACGTGCGCGGCAAACTGTCCCGTGATGACCTGCCCACCCCGGCGCTCCTGCTCGACATGGACTCTTTCGAGGCCAACGTCGCCAAAATGGCCGGGTATCTTCGCGAGCGCAAACGCTCCTTCCGCCCGCACGCGAAAACCCATAAGTGCCCGGAGATCGCCCGCCGCCTCGTCCGCGCGGGCGCCGCCGGCGTCTGTGCGGCGAAACTGAGTGAAGCGGAGGTCTTCGCGCACGACGGCGTCGGGGGGCTGCTCGTGACCACCGCCGTCATCGGCCGCCACAAAATCGAGCGTGCCGTTCGTCTTGCATCCCGCCGCCCCGACACCATGTTCTGCGTCGACAACGCCCAGAACGTCCGCGACCTCAACGACGCCGCAGGCGCCGCGAAGGTCCGACTCAACCTCGCGGTCGACCTGTGGGTCGGTGGCCGTACCGGAATCGTGCCGGGCGAACCGGCCGTCGCGCTCGCCGCGGTCGTCGGGTCGCTGCCACACCTGAAATTCGCCGGTCTTCAGGCGTACGCCGGCCACGCCTCGCACACGGTCGGATTTGATAACCGGACCAAGGTTTCACACGAAGCGATGGGTCAGGCCGTTGAAACGGCGCGGTTGCTCGTCGGGAAGGGAATCGCCTGCCCGCTCGTGACGGGCGGCTCGACCGGCACCTACAACATCGACTCCGAGATCGACGGTGTCACCGAGCTCCAGCCCGGCAGCTTCATCTTCATGGATCTCGACTACAACCGCATCGGTGGCGCCGATGGCCCCGTCTACCGCGACTTCCGCAACTCGCTCACCGTGCTCACCACCGTCGTCAGCAAGCCAAACGACTCGCTGGCTGTCGTCGACGGCGGCCTCAAGGCCTTCTCGACCGACAAGCCCTACATGCCCGAGGCGAAAGGGATTCAGGGGATTGTTTACTCGTGGGGCGGCGACGAACACGGACGGCTCAACATCGCGAGCGCCTCAACCGCCGTCAACGTCGGCGACCGCATCGAGTTCATCATCCCGCACTGCGACCCCTCGGTGAACCTCTACGATCGCATCTGGTGCCTGCGCGGCGACCAGGTCGAGGCCGTCTGGCCCATCTCCGCCCGCGGCATGAGCCAGTAACAGGGAACCGGGGACTGGCTTCTCTGTCCCAAGCGTAGTTTGCGCGCGGACAGAGCGGCCTGTCCCCACTGCCTAACTCGCGTATACCCCCTCGCCACCCATCCACGTCCGCTCTACCGTGATCGCCTTCTGCGCCGGGTCGAAGCGGAACTGCACGATGTCGCCGCGGTCGCCGGGCGCCAGCCCGCGCTGACGTGACGCGATGCGGCCTACCCGCGCCGGGTTCTTCGTCGCCATCGTCACCGCGTCGCGCAGCGACAGTCCCGCCAGCTTCATCAGGTTCTCGATGCCCCGGTCCATCCGTAGCGCCGACCCCGCCAGACGGTCCGTCCCGGCCAGCACCACCTTCTCCTGCGGTGTCAGATCGACCTCCTGCTCGCCCATCTTGTACCGTCCCGGCCGGCATCCCGCCGGCGTGCTCGCGTCCGTCACCAGCACCGACCGCTCGATTCCCTTCGCACGAAACGCCACCTTGAGAAACGCCGCCGGCAGGTGAATGCCGTCCACGATAAAGCCCGCGGCCAGCCGGTCTTCGGCCAACTGGTCCCAGATGTAGTTCGGGTGCCGCGTGATCATGAAGTGGGAACCGTTCCCAAGGTGCGTCGACATCGTCGCGCCGGCCTGCACTGCATCCGCGATCTGCGACGCGTTTGCCGCCGTGTGGCCGATACTCGCCACCACTCCCTGGCGCACCAGCTCCTCGATGTAGCGCTGCGCCTCCGGCCACTCGGGCGACAGCGTCACCAGCCGGATGCCTCCCCGCGCCGCTTCCTGAAGCCGCTTGAACTCCTCGAAGTCCGGCGGCCGCACCCATCGTTTCGGATGCGCCCCGCGCGGTCCGTCCTCGGAAGCGATGTGCGGGCCTTCCACGTGGTACCCCTCGATCGCCGGGCCTTCCGGCAGCCTCTCCTTGGCCTCCGCAAGGTTCCGCAACGCGCCCGCCATGTCGTCCGGCGAGCCCGTGATCACGGTCGGATAGAAGCGCGTCACACCGCAGGCGAACAGCGCCGTGATCGAGCGCGCGATCTCCTGATGCCCGGTGGACGGCGAGTTGTAGTCCACCCCCGCGAAACCGTTCACCTGAAGATCGATCCAGCCCGGCGCCAGGAAGGGCGGGTTCTCCGGCCTCGCCAGCAACGGCTCCGCCGAAGTGATCGTTTTTTCGAATGTCACCTCGACCGGTTCACCGGTCGCCACATCAATGCCTGAACATTTCATAGGGCCACTGCTTTATGCACAATTTTCGCACAGCCGCTTCCGCGTAAATGAAAGCAAGCACGCGGGAAAAAATTTGTTGAAAAACGCCCCCGCGGGCGCAGTTTTCACTGGAATCTTCACCGCCGGGCTGGTACAAAAGGGAAGACATTTTGGAGCGCGATCCGGACGGATGATCTCGGGGGAGGTGGCCGCCCGGGCCGCGCTCCAAGTCGTTTTCACCCTACTTCACGCCCACCGTAACGTTCACCGGAGTGAGCCAGCCGTATCGGTCCGGCTTCGAGCCTTCGATGATCGCGAAAAATTCTTGTTGGAGCTTCTCCGCCACCGGTCCGCGCCGGCCCTTGCCGATCGTGATCTTGTCGATCGACCGGATCGGCGTGATCTCCGCTGCCGTGCCAGAGAAGAACACCTCGTCGGCGATGTAGAGCATTTCCCGCGGTACGAGCGTCTCAACCACCGGAATTCCGAGCTCTGCCGCCAGCTTCAGCACAGAGTCGCGGGTGATGCCCGGCAGAACCGAGGCGCCAAGCGGCGGCGTCAGGATCTTCCCGTCGCGCACCACGAAGATGTTCTCGCCCGAACCTTCGCTTACGTACCCGCCAGAGTCCAGCGCAATTCCTTCCGTGTACCCGTTGGCGAGCGCCTCCATCTTGATGAGCTGCGAATTCATGTAGTTCGCGCCCGACTTGGCAAGCGTAGGCAGCGTGTTCGGCGCCAGACGCGTCCAGCTCGAAACGCACACGTCGACTCCCTGCGCCAGCGCCTCCTCGCCGAGATACTTTCCCCACTCCCAGCAGGCGACATAGACTTCGATCGGGTTCTTGCCCGGGTTCACGCCGATCTCGCCGTACCCTCGGAGCGCGATCGGACGCAGGTAGCACGCCTGCATCCGGTTCAGCCGTACCAGCTCCACCATCGCCTCGGCTAGCTCATCGAGGCTGTAACCGAGATCCATCCGGTAGATCTTCGCCGAATCGATCATGCGGCGGATGTGCTCGCGAAGGCGGAAAATCGCAGGTCCCGCCGGAGTCGAGTAACAGCGGATTCCCTCGAACACCGACGTCCCGTAGTTGACGACATGAGCGAGGACGTGAATCTTCGCGTCGTCCCAATCAATGAAACGGCCGTTGTGCCAAATTTTCTCGGTGGGCGTCAGCATGCCATGATTATATCGTGGACGGGGACAGGCCTACTCTGTCCCGAGCGCCGTATGCGAGCGGACAGAGCTGCCTGTCCCCGACGGAAAATCGGGGACTGACTTCACCGTCCCCACAAAGGAGCGGAGGAGATGACACACACGAAACGGCCGGTCGCTCTGTTCTGTTTGCTGGCATTCCTGGTAGTGCCCGTTCTCGGCGCGCAGCGCAAGCTGAAGCCTGGTTTCAACCTGTTTTCCAAGGATCAGGACGTCCAGCTCGGCAAAGAAGCCGCCGCCGAGGTCGAGAAGCAGCACGAGGTGGTCACCGACCCCGTGCTCGACGGCTACCTGAAACGCATCGGCAGCAAGCTCGCTGCCCAACCGGAGGCTGAC
>JAEHDI010000495.1 GCA_016880505.1 Bryobacterales bacterium
ACGGCATCGAACAGGGATTTCGCTGCAGCGTCGATTTCGCTTCGGTTCGACACGTAATGCGAAAGCACGGGACGGGTAATCATCAGAGACCCGCGAACGCCCAGATCTTCGACGAGGTTGATCGGATCAGGAACGCCTGACGCCTGGCCGTAAGCCGCGCACATACCCACCAGCCGCAGGCAGTCGAGTGATCTTTGCAGCGTGTCCTTGCCGATCGACTCATAGACTACGTCCACGCCTCTTCCGTCCGTAAGCTTACGGGTGACAGCCACGAAGTCTTCGGTCGAGTAATTGATAACGTGATGACAACCGAGATTTCGGGCGATCTCGGCCTTCGCGTCGGTACTAACGGTGCCGATCACAGTCGCTCCGAGATGCCGAGCCCAAGGACAAAGCATATGGCCCATGCCGCCAGCAGCGGCATGGATCAGAACATAGTCTCCCGGCTGCACCTTATGCGTTCGATGCAGGAGATATTGTGCGGTCATCCCCTTAAGGATTAGTCCTGCCAGTTGAATGTCATCCAATGGCAAGTCCTTTGGAATCTTGATCAACTTGTCAGCGGGGTAAAGGCGCTCCTGACTATAGGCACCGAGCGGGGGAAGGCAGGTGCAAACTCGTTCGCCGACGGAAAACCCGGTGACGCCAGGACCCAGCTCCTCGATCTTGCCGACTCCTTCGAAGCCGAGGACAACGGGCGGATCGCCGACAATCATCGGGTGCGGAATACCTGCTCGATGGTACGTATCAGCGAAATTCACGCCGACGGCCGTGCTGCGAAGACGTACTTGGCCATGCCCGGGAGGCCCGACCCCGATCTCCTCCCACACGAAGTTGTCAGGTGCGCCCTTCTTGCGGATCACCGCCGCCATTCCCATGATGCGTTTCTCCTGCTTTTGCCTAGGGCTTCCGCGAATTCTTGCCCCGAAGCACGCAACTGTCTCGGGCGAACGGTTCGGTCCATGCCGAACTGTTTTCGATTGGTATGCTTCCGGTATCGGCGATAAGATCAAGGATGGTCGCGGCGGCAAATCTGGTGGAAGTGGCCGCTCTCGTAGGTGACTCTGCGCGTGCGACGATGCTTAGCGCCCTTATGAATGGCCAGTCGTTAACGGCCAAAGAGCTTGCCTACTGCGCCAATGTCTCTCGCTCGACGGCGAGCGGCCACCTGAGCAAGCTGGTTGCCGCACGGCTTTTGACTGTCACTCGCCACCGCCGCTTCGCCTACTACCGGATCGCGGGCCCGCTGATCGCGACAATGCTGGAGAGCATCGGGGTTGTCGCCGCCATGGACGAGGCGCCACCCCACCATCAGCCGCGCTCAGCGCACGACGATGCACTCCGGTTTGCTCGAAGTTGCTACGACCACTTAGCTGGCAAGATAGGGGTCGCTGTTACCGACGCACTCGTCGCCAAAGGGCACATCGTACTCACAGATGAAGGCGGTGAAATGACGTCTTCGGGCGGGCGTTTCCTGTCCGCGTTCGGCGCTGATCTGAGGCCGCAAACTCGGCGGATTTTCTGCCAGCCTTGCCTCGACTGGAGCGAGCGTCGCTATCACCTCAAGGGACTCGTCGGAGCTCGAATTCTGGATCGTCTATTGGAGCTCGGATGGCTCAAATGTGTGTCGGGCAGCCGTGCACTCCAACTAACGACGTTTGGAAGGGCGGGCTTATCCGAAATCTTCCAGATCGAGATCAACAACGAGGGTGTGCCAACCGGTCGATTATGCGACCCACGACGGCTGACAGCTTAGGCTGAGCGAAGCGTCATCCCGCGCAAATGCTGCAAGTCACCGTTTCCACTTTTCGACGATTCTGGGTCGGCCGTCGTGTCTGCGATTCGCCCAAAGCGGCGCGGTGGCTTGCGGCGGCCGACGGTCGC
>JAEHDI010000496.1 GCA_016880505.1 Bryobacterales bacterium
GCAATTGATCCGCTTCCCTCTGGCAACGTTCGACGAAAGACAGGTCTCCCCGACTACGGGCGACCTCCCTGAACCGCATGAGCGTATCGTAAAGGAAAAACCCCAACCAGACGCTTTCGCCTTTGCCGTGCTTACCCACCAGATTCATGCCGTCGTTCCAATCACCGGACCCGATGAGCGGCAAACCGTGCTCGCCGAATCTGAGCCCCCTGACAATGGCGCGGACACAGTGTTGGTACAGACTGGCCACATCTTCGGACCGCTCGGGAAGATCGTAGTAGGAGTCGTCCTCCACGTTGACCGGGCGGCCTTCCAGGAAGTGAATAGACTCATCCAGCACGCCGGTGTCGCCCGTGCTCAGAACGTAACGGCACGTCGCCAATGGCAACCAGAGGTAGTCATCCGAACAATGGGTGCGCACGCCCCGGCCCGACGGTGGATGCCACCAGTGCTGGACATCCCCTTCGCGGAATTGACGGCTCGCGCACAGGAGCAGATGCTCTCGCACAACTTTAGGCTCGGCGTGTACCAGCGCCATCACGTCCTGCAGCTGATCGCGGAAGCCGACGGCGCCCCCCGATTGGTAATATCCACTCCGCGCCCAGACACGGCACGCCAAGGTCTGGTACAAGAGCCAGCCGTTGGTCAGCACGTTGAGGGATGCGTCTGGTGTTTCCACCTGCACCGCGCCTAGAGTGCGCTTCCAATACTGGCTCACCGCTTCGAGCGCCCCGCGCGCAGCAGGTGGCCCACGAAAGCGATGTACAAGGCTGCGTGCAGCATCGGCATCTCGTCCAGCGCCGAGCCTGAAAATGATCTCGCGCTCCTGGCCATCGGAGAGGTCGAAGCTGACTTGAATAGCGGCGCAGGGATCCAGGGCGGGGCCCGTCTTCCCGAACAGCCGCGACCGAGCCATGGCGGCGGGACTTCTAAGCGTACCATTGCGCCCGAGGAATTCAGTGCGGTCGCCGGTGAAAGTACGTGCCGCATCGTCCACGTCGAAGAACGTCGTCCAGTCGCCGAAGTCCATGTTGTAAGGGTTTCGGGCAAACAGCGCACCGCTGTTCGGATCGACATCTGTGGTCACGTGCATGCTCGACTTCGGCCGCAGATCCCCCAGCACCCACTCTACGTAGCCGGTTGCGGAGAGCCTCCGGCGTCGGCCCGACTCGTTTCGCACCTTCAATACCGAGAACTTGACCGCCGCGTCCACGGCTACGTAAACCCACAGCTCGGAACGAATGCCGCCTGACCTGTGCTCGAAGACGCTGTACCCGAATCCATGTCGGGTGACGTAGGGCATCGCTCCGGGGCTGGGTAGCGACGTCGGAGACCAGAAGTGGCCGCTCTCTTCGTCGCGAAGGTAAAGGGCTTCTCCGCTGGAATCGCTGACCGGGTCGTTGTACCAGGGTGTGAGGCGGAATTGGTGCGCATTTGCGGCCCAGGTGTAGGCCAACCCGCTCTCCGAGATCACGGTTCCGAAATGCGGGTTCGCCAGCACGTTCACCCACGGCTCCGGTGTCATTTGACCGGGCACGGGCGCAATCACATATTCGCGCCCGTCAGGAGCGAACCCACCCAGTCCGTTGGAGAGGATCAGATCGCGCTGCGGTAGCGCACCCGCGGTCCAGACCTCTGGGCGATGGGTTCTGGTCGGCATGAGCCGCGCAACTCGCCTTTCCACCGGGCCGAGACGGTTGATCTGTTCCGCAAGCGTTCCGCGGCCATCCGTGATGATGGCGCGAGCGACCGACTGGAACAGGACGCGGTCCTCGTTCGATATCTGCTCTGCCCGCCGTACGAAGATGCCGCCCGGTCGATCGATCACGTGCGCTTCCACGCCAGCAGCGATCAGACCCATGATCTGTTCCTGCAGCTGTTGTCGGTAGCCCGCGTGATCTTCGCTCCAGATGACCAAGTCGACCGTTACTCCCTTCAGCCGCCAGTACGCATGGGCCTGTACGAGTTGGCGCACCAACTCGATATGGCCCGGGTCTCCGATCTGCAGCAGCACGATCGGCAGATCGCCGGAGATAGCGTAGCCCCACAGACCCGATTGCCCGCGGTGGTTCTTGATCAGAACGGCCGGGTCGGCGCGCAGCGCGGCATTCGCATAGATGACGGAGCTCGCAAGGCGGCTATAGAGCTGCGCGTCGGTCTCGGTGGCGTTGATCTGCCGGAGCACCACCTGGCTGTGTGTCCATGCCAGTTCGAAGACGCGATCCGCGAGCCGACGATCCTGGTATTTCTCCACCAGGCTCATGGCCGCCTCGCGGGTATCGCCTATGCCGGAAGCCATATCGATGGTCACCGATTGCTCGGGATCGAGTGTTATTTGGCACTGGATTGCGACAATTGGATCGAGCACGGAACCCTGCGTGCCGGAGAGCACCCCGGACTCGGACATCGCTTGCGGCGCCGCGATAGTGTTCCCACGGCCGATAAATCGCATGCGATCCGTCTCGTACGAGACCTCTCCGATGTTCGCTTCATGCACGGCCAGCAGGTGAAACATCCATGGGGTCTTCTCCTCGAGGGAGCGCGGCCGACGAGTGCAAAGGATGGCCTGCCGCTCACGGATGATTTCGGTCTGCACGAAGAGATTGCTAAACGCCGGATGCATCGCGTCGGCGGCCGACGGCGCGAGAACCACCTCCGCGTAACTCGTAACGTCGATCTCTTTGCGTGTCCAAGAACGGTTAGTGATGCGGACCCGGCGCAGTTCGATATCCTCCTCCGGCGAAACAACAATCTCGGTATGCGTTTCGAAACCGTGGTCACGGCGGCGAAACTCCGCACGTCCCTCCGAGAAAATCGCTTGGTAGTCCTCCGGCCGTTTGAGAGTCGGCTGATATGCAGTCGACCAGAACTCCCCGCTCGCCGCGTCGCGGATGTAACAGAAGGTGCCCCAGTTGTCGCAGGTCGTGTCTTCGCGCCAGCGCGTGACCGCGAGGTCTTTCCAGCGGCTGTACCCGCCACCCGCGTTGGTAAGCATGACGTGGTACCTGCCGTTCGACAGCAACTGCACTTCAGGTGCCTGAGTGTCAGGGCTGTCGAGTACACGTACCGGCATCTCCGGACCGCCGGAGGCCGCACGAATGGCGGACAGATCGGCGGCAGGTACCAAGAATACCGTAGCCTTCGGGATCCGCTCCTGGAGCAACAACATGGTGGCCTTGAACAACGGGTCCGACTCGAATCGCTTCTGCATCGGACGGTCAAGGATCAGATAGGCGAGAGACAGCAGGCTCATCCCCTGGTGATGCGCCATGAAAGACCGAACCACCACGCTCCGCTGTCCCCGTGGCAGACGCGATGGCGTGTGGTCGACTGCCTCATAGAAGCCGAACTTTCCGACCAACCCCTCCCGGCCAAGCCGCTCCAGATTCGCGCACGC
>JAEHDI010000497.1 GCA_016880505.1 Bryobacterales bacterium
GAATCCGATCCAGCACAGGGCCAGGAAACGTGTATGGCTCGCGCGGTCAACCGCTTTGTAGCTTAGCCGGAACGTCGCCGGAAGAAACGCGCTCCAGGGGAACAGCCAAACCAGATGCATCGACCAGAAGAGGTGACGCGGTACGGTGTTGTAGTCCCTCGGATATCGCATGTTCAGAAACCGGAACACGTGCTCGTTCAGAAAGTAGAGCCAGAAGAAGCCGTGCCAGACACCCGGGCCGCTCTTCATCGTGAGATCGAAATACGGAGGGTTTCTGAGAGTCGCCAGGATGTGCCACGGAGCGGCGATCAACAGGATCACGGCAAGTCCGGAAAGCGGCCGCAGGCGCCGCCACGTGCGTTTTGCGAACAACTGCCGAGTGAGCAGGAGATAGAGCCCCCCGGCGCCGAGCGGAAACACGATCGCGATGAGGCCCTTGAGCAGGAGGCCCGCTCCAATGCTTGCCGCGAGCAACAGCGCCCACGGCCGCGGGCGCGGCTCGTCTTCGTCCAGAGCGCGCAATAGGCTCCACATCGAGAGGCAGACGGCGAGCGTGACGAGGACGTCGGAGATCAGAATTCGCGTGAACAGGAACAGGCCGGTACAAGCCGACAGGCACAGACCGGTGTAGAGTCCCGCCGTTGCGCCAAACGCCCACACGCCGAATCGATACGCCACCCAGCACAACAGCACCGTGCCGAGCGCGAGAGGAAGCCGCGCTGCCCAGTCATGCACGCCGAACACCATGTAGGAAACCGCGATCATCCAGTACTTGAGAGGCGGTTTTTCAAGGTAGACGACACCGTTCAACCGCGCAGTGACCCAGTCACCCGACTCGAGCATGTTCCGCGCGATCTGGGCCTGCACCGCGTCCACGTCGTCCATCAACGACGGCGGGCTGGCGATGCAGCCCAGGAAAATGACGGCGGCGACGGCAAGAATGATCAAATCACCCGCGCCGAGCAACCGTCGGTCAGGAAGCGATGAGCCGGCTGACGGTTTCAAAACGGAATCCTTGGTCTTTCAGTTCCGGAAGGAGGCGGCGGACGGCTTCAATGGTGTTCTCGATATCCGGTTCGGCTTCGACGTCGCGGCCGTCGTGCAGGCAGAGGATAGCTCCGTTTGCGACGCCGCGTCGCAAACAGCGGATTACTTGATCGGCGGGGTACTTCCAGTCCCGGCCGATCTTCGTCCACATTACGCCGAGCAACCCTAATTCCCGGAGGACCCCGCGCAGGCCGAACCAGCGAACGCCGTAGGGCGGACGGAACAGCACCGGCGTCTGTCCGGTGGCTTCGGCAATCGACTCCTGCGCCCGCCTCAATTCGTCACGCAGGAACCTCCTCGGCCGCAGCGCGAGCAGCCGGTGCGAATCGGTGTGATTGCCGATCTCATGGCCGGCTTCGGCGGTAGCGCGGGCGATGTCCTTGTGCCTCCGTGTGTGCATCCCGCACTGGAAAAACGTCGCGTGGGCATCGTGATGGGCCAGCACTTCGAGCAGGCGAGACGTGGAACCGCTCGGGCCGTCGTCGAAGGTGAGCGCGATCGAGCGCTTCTCACGAGGGCCGTGATAGATCCAGCCGCCAAACGGATCGAGCATTATCATTCATTCTAACGGACGAGCTCGAAACGCCCATCGGGCCGCAGGTAGTAGCGGCGGCCGCGCCAGAGGATTGTGTTTCCGGCGAACCCTCCAAGCCAGGCGGCGAAGCTGTAGATGTCCTGAAGTGGCACGCTCCACCACATTCTGAGAGTGAGGCGATCTCGCAGAACCCATCCCGCGGTGGCGAATGCGGCGGCCGCGCGGAAGACCGCCGTGACCGGAAGAAGCGGCCACCAGTCCGGGCGCAGAGTGCAGATCAGCAGCGCGAGCGGAAGAGGATTGGTGAATACCTGCCCAAGGTATCCCTTGGGCCGCGAACGGCGGGTGCTTCGCGCCCATCGCAGCCGATGCCGCCAGTTCTCCATGAAACCCGTGGCGCCGATGTGGTGCTCGATCACATACGAAGAGAGCAGCACCACGTAACCGGACGCGGCGATCCGGTTGCCCATGACGAAGTCTTCGGCTAGGTAGTCCGTCAGGCTGTTCCACCCGCCGATGCCGTCGAGCGCCTGCCGCCGGACTGCGATCGTCGGCCCGAGCGCAAACCTCATGCCCTCCATCATGCGGGCTGTCAGCACGCCGCCGAGAAACTCGGTATTCATGCCGACGGCTTCCAGCGCGGACCAGAAACTCTGTCCGGGCACCGCGCGGTACGGACAGGTGGCCAGACCGACGGCGGGGTCGTCGAACTCGGCTGCGATCGTTCGGAGCAGGCGCGCGGTCACGCGGATATCGCTGTCGCTCATCACGACCAGATCGTGCCGCGCGGCCGTCCACATCATCGACAGGCTCCAGACCTTGGCGTTCGGGTAGGGAGGTTCGCCGGTCACGATGAGCCGTGCCGCAACCGACGGGAACTCCCGCCGGAGCCGTTCTACGACGGCAGCCGCCGGATCGTCCGCCTCGCGGACGGCGAAGAGAAGCTCATAGTCAGGGTAGTCCTGAAGGAAAAATGTGCGGAGATTTTCCTCGAGGCCGAGATCGGCGCCGGAGAGCGGCTTCAGCACGCTGATCGGCGGCATGCGGGTAGCTGCCGCAGGCCGGACAGCCAGATACCGCCGGGCGGCGATCACGGTCAGCACGCAGTAAACGAGCGAGCCAGCCAGCACCAGCGCCAGGGCGGCCGCGACAAGCATGATTCACTCGTACCGCAGGGCTTCGGCGGGGGTGATCCGGGTGGCGTTGCGCGATGGGTAGATGGTCGCGAGATAGCTGATGAGGATGGCGGCGGCGGCGATCCAGACAGCGTCAATCCAGCGGGGGTCGAACGGCACGTAGCTGAGCGCGTACACCTCTTCGTCCAGGCGCAGCCAGCGGTATCGGTCGGCGAGAAAGCAGAGAGTATAGCCGGTGGCGAGCCCAATGACGGTTCCGACCGTGCCGATGAGGAGTCCCTGCCAGACAAAAATGCGGCGAATCTGCTCCCGCCGGGCGCCCATTGACGCGAGGATGGCGATGTCGCGGTATTTCTCCATCACCATCATCACCAGAGCGATCAGGATGTTCAGCGCTGCCACCAGAACGATCAGGCCGATCGTCACGATGGTGACTGTCTTCTCCATCCGCAGGGCATTGAAGATCTGCCGGTTCTGCTCCATCCAGCTCGTCGCGGCCAGGTCCGGTCCCACCACCCGCTCAGCGGAACGGGCCACATCGGAGGCCAGGTTGACGTCGTCAATTTTCAGTTCGACCGCGTTCACCACGTCGCGCAGGGCGAATACCCGCTGTGCCGTCTTCAATGATGTGAACGCCCAGGCGTAGTCGATCTCGAAGAAGCCGGTCTCGAATATGCCCACCACGCGGAAACGGAAGAAGCTCGGCTTTGGACCAAATGGAGTCAGTTCGCCCTGCGGTGTGATGACGGTGGCCACGCTATTCAGCGGCAGGCCGGTGCGGGCGGATAGCCGCGAGCCGAGAATGATTCCTGGGAGGCCGGACTGATCGTCCAGCGCTTCGAGACGCCCCTCCTTTAGCCTCCGCAGCAGGCCTACCGTCTCCGAGCCGGATCCGGTCTGGATTCCTTTCAGCACGGCGCCTTCCGACTGGAGTGGGCTCGACAGGAAAACCTGGCCGTAAAGCGTGGGAGACGCCGAAACGACGTGTGGGAGACGGCGCAACTTCGCGACGAGCGCTGGCCACTCGTGGATACCCTCGCCCGGCTGCTTCTCGAGAACCGTCACGTGCGACGTAGCTCCTAGCAGGCTGCGCTGGAGGGTGGACCGGAACCCGTTGTTGATGGCCAGCGCGACCACAAGGGCCATCACGCCCGCCGCCACTCCGATCACCGAGATCAGCGTGATGACAGAGATGACCACCTGCTTGCGCTTCGCCCGGAGATAGCGGGAGGCGACGAAGAACTCGAACCGTCCCCGTCTCCGCTCATCAGGCATCGAGGGCGCCCAGGCGGTCGGAGAGTCCGATCGGCCCCTCCGGCCGCAGCCACGGGAAGAGGATCACGTCCCGGATAGACTTCGAGTTGGTGAGGATCATGGCGATGCGGTCGATACCAATCCCTTCGCCCCCGGTGGGAGGCATTCCGTAGCATAGGGCGCGGACGAAGTCCTCGTCCATCTGGTGTGCCTCTTCGTCGCCGCTTTCCCGCAGTTTGACCTGCATCTCGAAGCGGCGGCGCTGCTCCAGTGGATCGTTCAGCTCGGTGTAGGCGTTGCCGAGCTCCATGCCCGCGGCGTAAATTTCAAACCGCTCGACCATGCTGGGCTCGTCGGGCTGGTTCTTCGACAGCGGCGAGGTCTCGACCGGGTAGTCGTAGATGATCGTCGGCTGGATGAGCTGCGACTCCACGACTCGCTCGAACAGGTCCACCAACGCCTCGCCCGCCGAGGGCTTGCCGGAGCGCTTCCGTAGCCATTCTGGATCGCGGAGATCGTCCATCGAAGGCCGCTCACCATCCTTCCAGAACTCGATGATCGCCTCGCGCATCGTGAACCTCCGAAGCCGGGAGAAGTCGATCTTAGTCCCCTGGTAGTCGACCTCGGCCGATCCGGTAGCGTCGACGGTCACCTGCCGCAACAATTCCTCGGAAAAGTCCATCAGGCCCCGGTAGTCGGTATAAGCCTGATAGAACTCGAGCATGGTGAACTCCGGATTGTGCTGGGTGGAGATTCCCTCGTTGCGGAAGTTCCGGTTGATCTCGTAAACGCGCTCCAGGCCGCCCACCACGAGCCGCTTCAGGTAGAGCTCGGGCGCGATGCGCAGATACAGATCCATGTCCAGTGTGTTGTGATGCGTGACGAACGGGCGGGCGGTTGCGCCGCCGTAAAGAGGCTGCATCATCGGCGTCTCGACTTCGATGAAACCGCGCTCCTCGAGCCGCCGGCGGAATGACGACACGATGCGCGCCCGGGTAACGAAAGCTTTTCGCACCTCGGGGTTGGCGATGAGGTCGAGGTACCGTTGCCGGTAGCGCACCTCCACGTCTTCCAGTCCATGCCACTTTTCGGGCATAGACAGGAGAGTCTTGGCCAGATGCACGAGGCGCTCGGCATGGATGGAAAGCTCGCCGGTCCGCGTGCGGAAAATGTATCCCTCGACGCCGATGATGTCGCCGATGTCGAGGTTCTGATAGAGCGAGAAGTCGCGTTCGGACACTGCGTCCTTACGGATGTAGACCTGGATTCTCTCGCCGTTCTGCATCAGATGCACAAAGCCGGCCTTGCCCATGCGGCGAACGGTCTGTACGCGTCCGCAGACGCGAACGTTCATCTTGTCGGAGAGCTGTTCTTCGGTCTTCGGACCCCAAATCGCCAGGACCTCGGGAATGGTGTGCGTGAAGTCGAAACGGCTGCCGTACGGGCGGAAGCCAAGCGCTTCGATCTCACGGATGCGCTTGAGCCGCTGCTCGAGCAGTTCCTGTTCCAGTGACAATGGGATCTCCTCAGCGGAAATCACCTATTATAATTGAGCGTTGAAATCCATCTCCATCGTCATTCCCGCCTATAACGAAGAGAATCGGTTGCCGGCGACGCTCGACAGGGTGCTCGAGTACCTGAATACGAGACATCTTTCGTCGAGCGAGGTGATCGTGGTGGACGACGGTTCGACCGATGGCACCGCGGCGGCCGCCGTACGTCACGGGGAAAGCGATTCCCGCGTGCGGCTGCTGAGGAATCCGGGCAATCACGGCAAGGGGTACAGTGTGCGCCACGGAATGCTGGAAGCCGAAGGAGAGTGGCGGTTGTTCACGGATGCCGATCTTTCCGCTCCGATCGAGGAACTGGACAGGCTTCTGGAGGCAGCGAGGGATAGCCAGGCGTCGGTGGCGATTGGTTCCCGTGCGCTCGACCGCTCCCTGATCCAGGTACATCAGTCATTCTTCCGCGAGACCGCCGGGCGCGTGTTCAACCTGTTGATGCGATTGCTCACCGGGTTGCCGTTCTGGGACACCCAGTGCGGTTTCAAGCTCTTCGACGCCCGCGCGGCTCACGAGGTTTTTCGCCGGCAGCGCATCGAGGGTTTTGGGTTTGACGTCGAAGTGCTGTTTATCGCCAGGAAACTGCGATTTCACGCCGTCGAAGTGCCGGTGCGGTGGAGCCACGTTGAGGGCACCAAGGTGCGGATGCTCAAGGACAGCATGGGAATGTTTGTCGATCTCGCGTGCGTGAGGTGGAATCACCTGCGCGGGCTTTACCGGTGAAGGAGGTCTTTCCTACCGGGTTATGATGACTTCCCGCAAGTGGTCCCGCGCAAGAAAGAACTTGACCGAGCGGAACTGGTGGAACATCTTCTCGATGGCGCGGTTGTTGAAATGCTGGGCTGCGCGCCTCGGGCCACGCGGCGTGAGCAGCAAGGTCCCGGCATCCCCGATGCGGTAATTGTACGAGGGGATCGAAACGGCCTTCTCTTCCGCGTGAAAGAAGGCGAGAAGATTGGCGCCTGGCTTGGTGATTCGGTGGAGGCGATCGACCGTTTCCTTGAGCAGCGGCGGGGCCAGAAATTCCAGACAATCCCAGACCATCGCTCCGTCAAAGAAACGCTCCTCGAAGTCGAGGTTTTCGTCGAGAAACCGGCCGATCTTCCGGGTATCGAACTGTCCGGCCAAGGGGTCGTCTCCAGTCGCTTCGAAGGTGGTGTCGAGGGTTCGAAGGAAATCGACGGAATACAGCCGGTGCCCCAGGTTCGTGATGAAACCCACGTTCGCTTGCGAAGCGCCCGCGAGGTCCAGGATCCACAGGTTCTGCTCGCTATGAATCTGGCTGAAGAACTGCTCAAGGCCGTGGCTGTGCCGGGAGTGGGACGTCCCGGATTCAGTCGCTCGTGCGGACCGGGAGGAGACGATCGGCCCGCGGGGAGATGCCGCCGGCCGCTCCGGTGCGGCAGGGCCGCCCACGAATATCTTTTTCAACCGTTCCTTCAGCAAGAGGGTGGTCATCCCCCTAAGACCTACGGTTTCGGGTTCGCAGAGCCGGTGCCAAGCGTCTGCTGCTGCGGAGTGCCGGTAGTGACGGCAGCCGCCTGGGGTTTCGGCGCGGGGGCGGCTGGCTTGCTCACTTCCGTCTTGGAAATGTCGATGCTGCCCTTGAAGTAGGCGCCGTCTTCGATGACAATGCGGGACGTCCGGATGTCGCCCACGAGCTTGGCATCCTTACGGATGTCGATCTTGTCGGCGGCTTCGATGTTCCCATGCACCGTACCGATCACGACCACTTCGCGCGCCTTGATGCCCGCCTGAACTTTTCCGTTGGGCCCGATCGTGAGCCGGTGCTCCTGGAGCTCGACCGTCCCCTCGACCTCACCGTCGATGTAGAGGTCTTCACGGCTGTATACCTGGCCTTTCATCACAACCGACTTGCCGATCAGCGCGCCGCCACGCGCCCCTTCCGGCTCGGTGTTTCTTGCAGCGATGGTGGACATAGGAATGCCTTCCCGGGCCAGCTCCACGGATGTGGGAGGGGTGGCCTGTCTTTGCGAATGGTCCTCTTCTCTGCGCTTCCACATGGAGGTAACTCCTCCGACCGTTCGAGCACGGTTGTCGTCGATCGTGGCTCGACCGAAGTCCTATACTATAAAGCCGGCATGGAAAAGGCAAACCTTCGCCGATAGAGGAGGCCGCTATCGTGAAACCGACCCGGCGGAGCTGGGCTGAGCCCTTCAAAATCAAGGTTGTTGAGCCGGTGCGTCTGACGACCCCGGAACAGCGGCTGCGAGCCATCCAGGAGGCGGGTTATAACACGTTCCTCCTGCGCTCCGAGGACGTTTACATCGACCTTCTCACCGACTCCGGCACGTCTGCCATGAGCGACCGCCAATGGGCCGGCATGATGCTCGGCGACGAAGCGTACGCCGGCAGCCGCAACTTCTATCACCTCGAGGAGATGGTCCAGAAGTACTATGGCTACAAGTACCTGATTCCGACCCACCAGGGACGCGGCGCCGAGCACATCGTCTCGCGGGTGCTGATCCAGCCGGGTGACGTGATTCCAGGGAACATGTACTTCACCACCACGCGGCTGCACCAGGAGCTCGCGGGGGGCCGGTTCGAGGACGTCATCATCGCCGAGGCGCACGACCCTGCCAGTGAGCACCCGTTCAAGGGCGACATCGACCTGGATAAGCTTGCCGCGCTGATCCGCGAACACGGCCGGGAACGTATCCCCTACGTGAGCGTCGCCGCGACCGTCAACATGGCCGGCGGGCAGCCGATCTCCCTCGCCAATCTCCAGGCTGTGCGTGAGCTTACGGCGCGGCATGGCATCCGGATCATCCTCGACGCCACGCGGGTGGCGGAGAACGCCTACTTCATCCAGCAGCGAGAACCCGGCCAGCAGGGGAGGTCGATTGCGTCGATCGTGATGCAGATCTGCTCATTGACCGACGGCTGCACGATGAGCGCGAAGAAGGATGCCTTGGTCAACATCGGCGGGTTTCTCGGCCTCAACGACCAGGACGTTTTCGAGGAGGCCCGCAACCTGGTTGTCGTATACGAGGGATTGCACACGTACGGCGGGATGGCGGGCCGCGACATGGAGGCGGTCGCCGTGGGAATCGAGGAATCGCTCGACGACGACCATATCCGCGCCCGTGTCGGGCAGGTGCTCTACCTCGGCGGCAAAATGCGGGAGTGGGGGATCCCGATCGTTCTGCCAATTGGCGGCCACGGGGTGTTCATCGACGCAAGGAGTTTCCTGCCCCATCTGCCGCAGGAGCAGTATCCGGCCCAGGCGCTGGCGTCGGCGATCTACCTCGATTCGGGTGTGAGGACGATGGAGCGGGGGATCGTCTCGGCAGGCCGGAACAAGGAAACCGGACAGGAGAACAAACCCAGGCTGGAACTGGTCCGGCTCACGATTCCCCGCCGCGTCTACACGCAGGCGCATATGGATGTTGTGGCCGAGTCGGTGCTGAGCGTGTTCGAGGGACGTGCCGCCGTTCGCGGCCTGCGAATGGTTTACGAACCACGCTACTTGCGGTTCTTCCAAGCCCGGTTCGAGCCGCTGTAGACGGCGCGCCGCTTTCCTTCTATCTGTCGACGTGCAGTCTGTCCCGGCGGAGGTATGCAGGCGTGTCGAGGTCGTCGCCGATGGCCTGCGGCTCGGGGACAGGCGGCTCCACCGCTTCGGGCTCGGGTCCCGGCTCCGGCTCGGCCATGGCCGCCGGAAATTCCAGCTCCGCCGGCTTCTGCGTGACGGCCGCCGCCACGCCGCGCTCAAATCCCGTGGCGATGACCGTGACTTTGACCGTATCCGCCAGCAACTCGTCCAACACCACGCCGAAATTGACCTGAACGTCCTCGCGGCGCGCGGCTTCGCGGATGAGCGAGCATGCTTCGTTCACCTCGTGCAGCCCAAGCTTGTCCGACCCGCTGATGTTGACCAGCACGCTCCCGGCGCCGGCGATTCCACCCTCCTGCATGAGCGGCGAGTTGATTGCCAGTCGCGCGGCCTCCACCGCGGCGTTCTCCCCCTTCGCGGTGGCGGTGCCCATCAGGGCGTACCCCATCCCCTGCATGGTGGCCTTGATGTCGGAGAAGTCGCGGTTGATGAGTCCGGTCTTGGTGATGATGTCGCTGATGCCCTGCACGGCCTGGCGAACGACGTCATCGGTCACGCGGAAGGCGTCCCGGAAACTTGTTCCCCGCGGCGCCAGCGAGAGCAGCTTGTCGTTGTGGATGGGTATGACGGTGTCGACCGTCGCGGAGAGTTCCTCCAGTCCGCGTAAGGCCTGCCGCATCCGCTGCGGACCCTCGAAGCTGAACGGCAGGGTGACTACGGCCACGGTGAGAGCGCCGAGTTCCTTCGCCAGCGAGCAGACGACGGGCGTGGCGCCCGTGCCGGTGCCGCAACCAAGCCCGGCGGTTACGAACACCATGTCGGCGCCTTCGAGGATATCCACGATGCGCTTGGTGTCCTCGAGCGCGGCCTCCCGGCCGATGGCCGGGTTCGACCCGGCCCCGAGGCCGTGCGTGAGCTTCGCTCCGACGGCAAGCTTGTTGGGCACAAGCGCCGCCTCGAGCGCCTGGTTGTCCGTGTTGATGACATGGAACTCGACCCCTTCGAGTCCCTCGCTCATCATTCGGGCGACGGCGTTCGATCCGCCGCCTCCCACGCCGATGACCTTGAACTTGGTGCCGGTGACCAGCTCCTGGTCGATCTCAAACTTCAAGCCTTCCGTTTCGGTATCGAGCGTCATCCTGTCCTCCTTGCGGGCCGCGGCGCGAGCCTCGCCGGCCGGCCCGCGGCACTAGTGGAATAGGCGTCCCAGAAAACCACCGTTCTTTCGGTCCGCTTCCGTCCGGTGCTTCAGCCGGGCGGAGTACATCATGAGGCCGGCGGCCGTCGTCCACGCCGGCGTATCGATATGTTCGGGCCAGTCGAGACTGCCGACCGGCAGGCCGTTGCGCGCCTGGCAGTTCAGCACGCGTTCCGCCATGTCACACAGCCCGGTGAGCTGCGCCGTGCCTCCGGTGAGCACGATGCCGTCCGCCAACGCCTGCTCCATGCCAATTCTCGCCAGCTCACGGCGGACAAAAAGGAAGAGCTCCTCGGCCCTGGCCTCCAGGATCATGTTCAGCTCGCGCCGCGCGGCCTCACGCGCGGGCCGGCCCTCGGGCGACGGGATCTCGATGATGCTGTTGTCGGCGGTCAGTCCCAGGATCGCGCATCCGCATTCTTCCTTGATCCTCTCTGCCTCCTCGTGGGTGACGCAAAATCCGAACGAAACGTCGCGGGTGAAATGATCGCCGCTGATCGGAAGTCCGGTGGCGTGCAGAAGAGCGTCGCCGTAGTACACGACCAGATCGGTCGAATGCGCACCAATATCCACCACCGCGACACCCTCGTGCCGCTCGTCCGGCAGCACCGCCGCATATGCCGCCGCTACCGGCTCGTAGACCGTCTCCTCGACGGCGAGATGCGCCCGGTTGACCGCTCCGACCAGAGCATGGTGTTCCTGGGTCGAAATGGTGATGACGTGTACGAATGACTCGAGCCGTGACCCCAGCGCTCCTCTCGGGTTACGGAAGTCGGCGCGCCCATCCACCGAGAAATCCTGCGGGAACATCTGGAGCACCATGCGGTCCGCCGGAAGCTGAACGCTCGACGCCCGTTCGACCGCGTACTGGAGATCGACGTCTTCGATCTGGCGCGGGCGTCCCATTTCGTACAGCCCGCGGTTGTTCAGGCCCTGAACGGCGATGCCGCCTGCGCCCACGACGGCCGCCTGCGCCGATACACCCGCCTGCTTTTCCGCCTCCGCGACCGCCAGGGCGACGGAACCGGCCAGCGCCGCCGGATCGGCGATGCGGCCCTTCGACCAGCCGGCGGAATCGGCCTCGCCGCACCCAACCAGCCGCAGGTGTGAGTTCTCCGCCAGACCGATAAGACAGCGCGTCCGCTTGCTGCCCGCATCCAAGCCGACGGCCAATGTTGCCTCAGCTACCACTGCCTGCCCCCATTGCTGTGATACGGTCATCCAACCGCAGGTCGAATGCCTTGGCTTGAGCCAGCCGGCGGCGGATTTCCTCGTAGTGACCCCGGAAATTCTGCAGTCGCGAGAGGAAGTTTCGATCGCCCAGCCACAGCACGACTGCTTCCCCTCCGATCTGCTGGACCACTTTCAGGTTGTCCGTGTCGGATACGTCGATTTCGGAAACTTCCGCGGCAAGTCCACCAATGTCCTGCACCAGCCGCATCGCGCTCTGCACGCGCGCCGCTCGCACCGCACGGTTCTGACTCCGACGGATGCCCGACAGTACCGGAAGCTCGAAGGTGGCCCGCTCCGGCTGTTCGAGAATGACGCCGTCTGCGTCGATCAGCGCCGCCCGGTGTACAGCTTCTCTCTCCCCGGCCGGCAATTGCACGAACGCTACAGGGGCCCGTTCCTTGATTCGCACGATCAGCCGGTCCGGCCAGAGCCGCGAAACCGAAGCTTCCCCCACCCAGTCGATTCCTAGAAGCTGGAGCCGCCGTTCACGCAGCGGCACAAGGTACACGCTCCTGCCGGTATCGGCGGCGAACACTGCCAGCACGCGTGCCCGGGATGCGTGGGCCACTCCCTCGATCCGGATGCCGCTGTCCTGGCCGGATTCCGCGGTGTCCTTCAGACGAAACCGCGGGTCGGTCGCCAGAAATTGGTCCACGCGGTAGTACACGTAGAGCCCGAGCACTGCCAGCGCCAGAATACCCGCCGCAACCGTCACATGCCGGAATACCGCCCCCCAGTTCCGGCTGCGCGGCGCCGATTCGGCGTTTTGTTTCCGAGCCATGCTAGTTCCTACCTCGCAGGAGTTCGAGAAGAGCTTCTCCCACCTGCCAGACGTTGCCCGCTCCCAGCGTCAGCACAAGGTCGCCGTCGCC
>JAEHDI010000498.1 GCA_016880505.1 Bryobacterales bacterium
GGCGTTGCGGTAGGCATCCGAGCGTTCGTCGGCGCGCTGCTCCGGGGCCGCCGCCTCACCGTCGAACAGGCTACGCACGACGAAGAGATGTTCATCTGAGGCGCGGCCGGACAACCACCCGGCCGGCAGTACCCCGCGTTCCAGCCTTCCATGATCGATATCCACAGCCACATCCTCCCTGGGCTCGATGACGGGGCCAGGGACATGGAAGAGAGCCTCGCCATGCTTCGGGTTGCCGCCGAGGCGGGCACCACGGACATCGTCGCGACGCCACACTCCAACCTCGAGTTCCAGTTCGACCCCGATCTCGTGGATCGAAAGATCGCGGAATTGGCTGCCGCATCGGACGGGGTCGTGCGGATTTACCGGGGATGCGACTTTCACTTGCACTTCGAGAACATCCAGGAAGCGATCGAGAATCCGGCAAAATTCGCCATCGCCCAAAAGAAGCACATCCTCGTCGAGTTTTCCGACCTTTTGATCGCCCGGTCCACCGAAGAGGTGTTCAACCGCTTACTCGACGCCGGCCTCGTTCCCATAATCACTCACCCCGAACGCAATCGCCTGCTACAACAACGGATCGAGCGGCTCGAGCGCTGGGTTCAAGGGGGTTGCGCGATTCAGGTCACCGCGCAATCGTTCTCCGGCCTGTTTGGAAAGAGCGCCAGACGGTTCGCCGGAGAACTGATGCGCCGGGGGCTGGTTCACATCGTCGCCAGTGACGCTCACGACAGCCGGCATCGTCCACCCCGGCTTGACGAGGCCTATGGCTACCTCAAGAGCCATTACGGCGTGGATACGGCAGAGTTGCTCTGTGTGCGGAACCCCGGCGCCGTGCTGGCGGGAGACCACATCGAGCAGCCCGGCGCCGCCGGCCCCTCCGCCCGCAAGTGGTACCGGTTCTGGACTTGAGTAACCGGCCTCGCAAGACAGTAGACTGGGAGTGGATGAAACGTCTTCTCCCACTGCTGGCGCTACTGCCGTTCAGCCTGCCTGCCTGGGCGGGCGCCGCGGCCGAGTTGGCAAACCAGATTCGCGAAGCGGGATTGGACCGGGACGAATGCTATCGCGTCCGTGATGTGAACTTCACCAAGGACGACCTCCGCCTCTACCTCACGGACGGGCACCTGATCTTCGGAAAGCCGGTCGGAGGGCGTCGCGTTTCCGCGGTGTTCGCCGCCGACGTCGAAGCCGGTGACGCGGAGATACTGCTCTTTCCACCGACACGGAGCGAACGACTCGCCCTTGCGTCGCTCACGGGCGCGCCAAACCTCAACGAACACTTCAAGCTGGCGGTGATGGTGTTCACCGACGACACTTGCGACGCGCTGCTCAAGCTAATCCAGGAGCGCGGCGAACCCCGCAAGAGTGCGGAGCGAGGCGTGCTCATGGAACAGGAGTGGGGGTCGGTGGCGCGGAACCTTTCATCCAGCTTCGAGATCCGGATGGTGAGGGATCTACTCTCTTCGCGGCCTCCATCCAACGGCTTCTTCTATGCAGCCCTCAGCGGCGGCAGCCTCGGGAACTTCGATGTCGTTTACGATCCCCTGGCCCGCGAACAGATTACCGTCGGCAAGGTCGCGTTCCGGAACGAGCGTGCGCACTTCGACACATGGACCAGTTTCGAGTCACGACCGTTTCGCAAAGGCCTGCGCCAGTTTCCTCCACCTGACATCGTTGTGAGCGACTTCCGGCTCGATGCGACACTCCAACCGGATCTCTCGCTCAAGGTAGTGACCAAGGTCAAGGTCACCCCGACAGAGAAAGGCTACCGCTCGCTGGCCTTCGATCTTTCCGCCCGGATGCGGATTACACAGGCACTGATCGATGGCGTGCCGGCCGAAGTCTTCCAACGGGAATCGCTAAGGGAAAACCTGATCCGCGGGCGCCGCGACGATCTCTTTCTGCTGATTCCTCCGGGCGAGCTCGAGCCCGGCCGCCAGTACGAGATCGAGTTCCATCACGAAGGCGAAGTGGTTGCACAGGCCGGCAACGGCGTCTACTATGTCGGCTCGCGCGGGAACTGGTATCCCAACCGGCCGACGCAGTTCGCCCACTGCGACGCCGTGTTCCGATATCCCACCACGCTGGACCTGGTGTCGGGGGGCGAGGTCGTTGAGCAAAGGACCGAGGGAGAGTGGCGTTTTACACGCCGCCGGACGTCTTCGCCGGTCCGCTTCCTCGGATTCAACCTCGGCGAGTATCGAAAAGTCAGCCTGAACCGCAAGCCGTATTCCGTGGAGGTATTTGCCAACCGAAAGCTGGAACCGGCGCTTCAACCGCAGCCCAGGCAGGTGGTGGCGCCGCAACACACTCCATCCTGGCGGAGGCCCGGTCCCGAGGATCTGGTCACCCTCGACGTCGAACCGCTCCCGGTGGACCCTACCCTTCGCCTCGAAGGACTCGCCTCGGAGATCGCCGACGCGTTCGAGTTCATGGCGGAACACTTCGGTCCACCGCCGATCCGCAACCTGACGGTCTCGCCGATCCCCGGAGCTTTCGGCCAGGGCTTTCCCGGGCTTGTCTATCTCTCCACCATTTCGTACCTCGACCCGAAGCAGCGTCCGGCCGCCGCTTCAGGGGGGTACCAGCAACTGTTCTTCTCGGAAATACTGCACGCTCATGAAACCGCCCACCAGTGGTGGGGCAACATCGTGACGTCGGGAAGTTATCAGGATGACTGGCTGATGGAAGCGCTGGCGAACTACTCGGCGTTGCTGTACCTGGAGCGGCGGAAGGGACCGGACGCGCTCGAATCGGTGCTCACGGAGTACCGGCGGCGTCTGCTGGTGAAGTCGCCGTCCGGAAGGACGACCGAGTCGGTCGGGCCGATCATCTGGGGCGTCCGCCTGGATACTCCCGACGTTCCGTGGGCATGGCGAGCGATCACGTACGAGAAAGGCTCCTGGATCATGCACATGCTCCGGCGGCGGATGGGCGATGAGAAATTTCTTGGCATGCTCGGAGAACTGCGGCGGAGGTACGAATTCCGTACTGTGACCACGGAGCAGTTTCGCGCGCTCGCGGCCGAGTTTATGCCCCCGAAGCCGGCCGACCGGCAACTGGAAAGCTTCTTCGACAACTGGGTCTACGCGACAGGCATTCCGACGCTGCAGTTCCGGCACACGGTGCGCGGGAAAGCGCCCGCATGGCGGGTGGCCGGCACGTTGACTCAATCCGACGTCGCGACTGATTTCGGCATCGATGTGCCACTGGAGATCCATCTCGGCAAGGGCAAGGTTGAGACACACTGGCTTCAGACTGACACCGAGCCGACGTCCTTCTCGTTTACGCTGCGCCAGAAGCCCGTCAAGGTGGTCCTTGCTCCAGGAGACAGCGTCCTCGCCGTGATGAAGTAATCCGTCACCAGACTCTCCAGGAACACGGCTCGCTGTGCGGCGATACCCGGTCGAAGTAGCCCTGCTTCCAGCCCGCTGCGGTATCATTTTTGTTCCCATGGAAGAAATTCAGCCTCCGCCGAAAGTCTCCGCTGTCGTAGTGTCGTGGAACAACGCTGCCGCTCTCCGGCGCTGTCTCGGGGCGCTGGAGCGATCCACCGGCAGGGAGAACATGGAGATCGTAGTGGTGGACTGTGGTTCCCACGACGAGTCTCCTCTTCTGGATGCCGAGTTTCCAAAGATCACCATGCTGCGTCTTCCGCGCAATTTCGGGATTGTGAAGGCGCTGAACATCGGCATGAGGACGGCGAAGGGGGACTACTACCTGTTCCTGCCACCGGAAGTCGAGGTCCAACTGGACACGGTGGCGGCGCTGGCAGCCCAGCTCGAAGCGACGGCCGAAGCTGCCGCTGTCGCTCCCCTGCTGCTCTCACCCGAGGGGGACATACTGACGCGTCACCGCCGGGTTCCACTTTCGGACGAGGCGTACCGCGCGTGGCGCGCCGGGGACTTTGCGGACTGGACGACGCCGGCGTGCGATGTGGACGCCTTGCCGGTCGAGTTCCTGAATGTGGCTGCGCTCATGGCCCGCGCGAACTTCCTGAAGGGAATGCGGTACATCGATGAACGGTACGGCAACTCCTGCTGGGACCTCGAAGTGTGCTGCCAGATCCGGCGCGCTTCGAAACGCGTGCTGCTGTTGCCAAACGTCGTTGCGACCCTGCATGCGGCGCCCCCGGCGGCGATCTATCCGGCCATGCGCGCGCAGTTCGCCGCGGATCGTGTGCTGGGCATCGTGACGTACGCGGGCAAGCATTTCGGGCTCGGGGCCGGGATGAAGACCCGGCTCCTGGCGACGCTGTCCGTGTTAGGCGCTGCGATGGCGTCGCTGGTGACGTTCCGGGACACGCGCTACTGCTTCTCCTTGTTGAGTTGCCTGTTGAGCGGCCAGAAGATCGACGGTTCGCAGAGTGCGCTCTGAGAGGTCACCTTCCTACCCTGAGGCGTTCGCCTTACGGCCGCTGGAATCCTTCCCTAGACCCTCGTAAGACCACGCTTCCCCACCGATCTTTTTGACAGGCGGATGTATGCACGAAGTTCTCTGGATTACTTTGCCGTTTGTGGTAGCTCTGGGTTCCGGAGTGATCTCGTTCATCATCGCCCAGGCACGGATGGAGGTCTGTCTCTCGAAGGAGCGGGAGGCGCTAGTTGAGGCGCGGGCGACCCTCGCCTTCCAGCACAAGGTCATGGAAGAACGGGTCAAAGCCACCGAAGCGGCTGCACGGCGCAAGGCCCTTGACGAATTCCTCTCCGACGTCAGGGTGGAAGAGCGCCATTACCTGAAAGAGACGCAATCGGCGCAGGAGCGGCGGCGGAGCCTCGTATTGCAGGAGCGCATCTACTTTCGCAACATCCCCCTGTCACGCTGGGTGGAACACGAGATGCCGGTCGAGGAGGAGGGCGATTTGAACGCTCGGCTCAGCGACGCATCGGTCTTCCGCCGCGAGAGCTTGCCGCCGAAAAACGGCGTCGCACGTAAGCTCTTGACGTAACGCTACTTACCCATAACAAGCATGCGTATCGCGATCAGCATCAGGAATGTTCCGTAGACCCTGCGGATCATGTTGGGCGGAAGCGAAATCATGATCTTGGCTCCAAAATAGGCACCGAGGAAAAGGCCGGCTGCGACCAGAAGGGCGAACCGCAGGTTGATGAAGCCGTTCCGGTAATACTCGGCGGCGCCGAGCAACCCCACGGGCGGTATGAGCGCCGCCAGGCTGGTGCCGATCGCTTCCAATTCCTTGACCTTCAACAGAAAGATCAGCGCCGGGACGATGACGAGGCCTCCCCCGATACCAAACATGCCGGCAAACACCCCAGCCACAAGACCAATCCCCAAGAGCGTCAGGTTCGTCATGACCCAAGCAGTCTACCACTGAAATCACAGTTCGAATCCCCAAATCGGGAACAGATACTCGCTTCTTGGCGTCTCGGCAAAACGCGAAGAGCCGTTATCAACTGCGCGCAAACCAGTCCAGGACTCGCGACCGGAATCCGTCGGGATCAGCGGAACTGGCGGCGGCATGATCGGCGTTCGGCACCAGCCACAGGCCAGCACGCGGGTTCGCCCGGGCCAACGCCTGCGAATGCCAACACGGTGTCTGTCGATCCAACACACCATGGATAAGCAGAATCGGCGTCTTCGATCGAGCAATCGCCACCGTGGGCGCCACCTGGCTGAAGTCGAAGCCGTACCTGATCTTGGCGTACACCATCCCGCTGTGAACAATGAGACCAGCCGCGACGCTGGAAATCCGTCGCGGTCCGCCGATTACCTCCTGAACACGGTAGACGGCGATGGCTTTCAGATCAGCGTACGGAGACTCCGCGACAATCGCACGAAAGGCCGGCTCCACCGCCGAGGCCTGGATCAGAACAGACGCGCCGAGCGACTCCCCCAAGCCGTAGATCTGGTCGCAGCCTTCCTTTCGCAGCCACCGGCTCCATTCAAGAACGTCGCTCTTTTCCAGCAGGCCATACGTCACGAAGTCTCCGCCGCTATTCCCGTGTGCCCGACTGTCAGGCAACAGGACGGAGTAGCCTTCGGCCAGCAACATCGGTGCGAATCCCACCGCGCCCGATTTCGAGTCTGCGATGCCGTGCAGCACGACGACACACCGAGAGCCTGTACTCTTGTTCGGTCTA